>NZ_JBFTSF010000160.1:0-15969 GCF_056399905.1 Cupriavidus sp. 01L46 | reverse complement strand
GCTTGGCGTCCAGCGCGGTCAGCGGCTCATCGAGCAGCAGCACGCGCGGCTGCACGGCAATGGCGCGGGCCAGCGCCACGCGCTGGCGCTGGCCGCCGGACAGCTGGTCGATGCGCCGCTCGGCAAAAGGCCCCAGATGCATCATGGCGAGCATCTCGTCCACCCGGCGGCGGCGCGCGGCGGCGTCGATGCGGCGCACGCGCAGGCCATAGGCGATGTTCTCCGCCACGGTCATGTTGGGAAACAGCGCGTAGCTCTGGAACACCATGCCCACGCCGCGCTGCTCGATCGGCAGCGGCGTCACATCGTTGTCGCCAAACATCACCACGCCGCCGGCGTCGGGGAACTCCAGCCCGGCGATGATGCGCAGTGTGGTGGTCTTGCCGCAGCCCGAGGGGCCCAGCAGTACCACGGTCTCGCCTGCGCCGATGTCGAGGTCAAGCGGTTGCAGCGCCAGCGTGCCGTCGGCGAAGGTCTTGCCGCAGTGGCGCAGCGTGATGGTGGTCGGCTCATGCATGGCGGGCCTCGGAAGTGGAGAGCGAATCGGTGCCGGGGATCGTTCTGGTGTCGGCGCCGTCGGCAAGCGGCTGATGCTTGCGGGCGCGCGCGCCCAGCGCGGACAAGCCCTGCATCAGCACCAGCAGCGGGATGATCATGAAGAAAAACACGATGGTGTAGGCCGAGCCGATCTCCAGGCGCATCGAGGCGTAGCTGTCGGCCAGCCCCACCGGCAGCGTCTGCGTGGTGGGTGTATGCAGCATCCAGGTCAGGTTGAACTCCCCGACGGACAACGTCACMACCATCAGCGCCCCGGCCAGGATGCCCTGGCGGCAGTTCGGCAGCACCACGGTAAAGAAGCGCTGCAGGCGGTTTGCGCCCAGGCTGGCGGCAGCGTCCTCCAGCGTGCGGATATCGATGGCCGACATGATGGCCAGCACCGAGCGCACCATGAACGGCAGCGTGAACAGTACGTGGCCCACGAGGATAAACACCCAGCTCGTGCGGAACGCCTGCCAGCCGCCATAGAGCAGGATCAGGCCAAGCGCGGTGGCCAGCCCCGGCACCGCCACCGGCAGCATCAGCAGCTCCTCGATCAGGCGCGTCACGCGCCCGCGCCGCAGCGCCATGTAGTAGGCCGCGGGCACGCCAAGCACCAGGGTGCAAGCCAGGCACGCCAGGGCAATGCCCAGCGACAGGAAGATGGTGTTGCGGTAGAGCGCCCACACCTCTACCAGCCAGCGCGTGGTGAGGCCGCTGGACACGCCGGTAAAGATGTTGTTGGTGAGGCCGGCGAGCACGGACAGCACCACCGGCACCACCATGAACAGGCACACCAGTAGGGTGAGCGCGAGCTGCAGCCAGTAGGCATTGCCGCGGCGGGAAGATGTCATCATGGGTAGCCTCAGGCAGTAGCGGCGACGGCGTCGCCCGAGAACCAGCGCGCCACCGCCAGCATGGCCCAGGTGACCGTGCCGAGCAGCAAGGACAGTGCGGCGGCCATGCCGAAGTTGGCGTAGTTGGTGAACTCGTTGTAGATGGTCAGCGGCAAGACATCGAGCTGCGTGGCCAGCGTGAAGGCGGTGCCGAAGGCGCCCATGCTGGTGGCGAAGCAGATCGCGCCGCTGGAAATCATGGCCGGCATCAGCGCGGGCAGCATCACGTCGCGCACCACGCGCCAGCGGCCCGCGCCAAGCGAGCGGGCGGCTTCTTCCAGCGACGCGTCGAGCTTGGCAACGGCCGCCATCACCGTCAGGATCACGCGCGGGATGGAGAAGTACAGGTAGCCGACGAACAGGCCGGCGAGACCGTAGGCAAAGGTCCAGCGGTCTCCAATCAGCCAGTCGCTCACCATGGCGAGCAGGCCGTTGCGCCCGCCCAGCATGATGACCATGAAGCCGATGACGACACCGGGGAAGGCGAGCGGGAACGTCAGCATGGCGACCAGCAGCGCCTTTCCGGGCACCGCGTTGCGCTCCAGGAAAGTGCCGGTGATGCCGGCGATGATCAGGGTGGCCAGTGTTACCGTTGCCGATAGCAGCACGGTGACCATCAGGCTGTGCAGATAGCGCTCGCTTGAGATGACGGTCCAGTAGACGCTCGCGCCTTGCTCACCCGTGACGCTGATCGCCAGCAGCTTTGCCATGGGCAGGCAGAAGAAGGCGAAGAAAACGATCAGGGCCGGGAGGGCGAAGAGGAGGAGTGGGGGGCTTCGTTTAGGCATGATGGGTTTGTTATTTTCCCAGGGGGGTGAAGATCTGCTTCAACGTTGACTTTGACTGTTTGGGTTCAAGGGGGACTGCAACTGCTTAACTTCAACTTCAGCTTCAACTTCAACTGCAGTTTCACCACGCCTGCGGCGCGGCGACCCACTTTTTTGTCTTGCCAAAAAAGTAGGCAAAAAAGGCGCGCCGGATGGGGCGACTACCCCCTCGGGCTTCGGCGAAAAGAGCGGCCGGGACCCAAACTCGCATCGCCTTAAGGCGATACTCAGACATGGGTCCCTCTTTTCCGCTCTTTTCGCCGAATCCCGAGGCGCCCCATACGGCCTTGGTACACCTTGACGGCTCGCTTCGCATCGCGCTGGGGTGTTCCCCGCCTTGGGGGCGGGTCACACGGCTAAATCGAGGCACTGGCCGATCCCTCCCGACGGTTTTCTCCCCTCTCCCACTTGTGGGAGAGCAAGCCGGGGGAGAGGGCGGGCGTTCGCCAGGCGCGAAATGCCGCACTCATCCACTAGCGTTAGCCATTCAGCGCACTTCCTTCAAATACTGCTCGCTGAAACCCTTCTGCGCATCCGCCATCTTTCCAAAATCCACCGGCTTGGCCCGCGCGTAATCCGCTGCCGGCAGGAACCGCGCTTGCACTTCCTTGGGCACGGCGGCGCTGCGCACGGGGCGCAGGTAGGCATTGGCCCACAGGGCTTGCCCTTCGTCGGACAGCACAAAGTCCAGCACCTTCTTGCCTTGCGCGTCGTGCGGCGCCTTGTTCACCAGGCTCATCACGTACGGCACCACCACCGTGCCTTCCTTGGGAATCACGAAGGCCACGTTGGACTTGTCCTTGTAGCGGGCGCGGTAGGCGTTGAAGTCGTAGTCCAGCAGGATCGGGATCTCGCCGGAGAGCACGCGGGCATAGGCGGTTTGCTTGGGGACGATGGGCTGGTTCTTCTGCAGGTCGCGGAAGTACTTGAAGGCCGGGCCGAAGTTGTCCATCGAGCCGCCCATCGCCTGGTTGACGGCAACCGCGCCGACATAGCCGACAAAGGCGCTGGCCGGGTCCAGGTAGCCGATGAGGCCCTTGTACTCGGGCTTGAGCAGGTCGGCCCASGAYTGCGGCACGGGCTTGCCGCGCAGCGCGTCGACGTTGACCATGAAGCCGAGCGTGCCGGAGTGGATGGCGAACCAGTTGCCTTGCGCGTCCTTGAGGCCGTCGGGGATGTCGTTCCAGTGGGCGGGCTTGTAGGGGGCGGTGACGCCGTCCTTCTTGGCCTGGATGCCGAAGGTCACGCCGTAGTACACCACGTCCGCTACCGGGCTGCCCTTTTCGGCGACCAGCTGCGCGAGCGACTGGCCGGAGTTCTTGTTGTCATGCGGCACCGTGACGCCGGTCTTCTCCTTGATGGCGCGAATCTGCGCGGCCCAGTCGGCCCATTCGGGCGGGCAGTTGTAGCAGATCGCGGTTTGCGCTGCCGCGCCCTGGCTGAATGCGCAGACGGCGGCGGCGCCGAGCGCGCTGGCGATCCGGCGCAGCGGTTTGTGCCAGGAACGGGTTGCTTGCATGGTGAACTCCTTGGGTTGCATACGAGGGCTGGGGCTGGGGGAATGCGGTGGGTAAAGGGTCATGCCGGTGCGGCTACCGTGCCACCCAGGCGCAGGCCGTGGGGCAGCAAGGTGATGCGCCCGGGTCGGGCGCCGGATACATCGGATACGCCGGCTGCTGCGAGGCCGAAGCGCTTGAGCAACAGCGCAACGGCGCGCTCGCCGATTTCGGTGTTGGGCTGCACCACCGATGCCAGTGGCGGCTCCACCAGCGCGCCCAGCGCGATGCCGTCGTAGCCCAGCACGGAGATGTCGCGCGGCACGCGCAGGCCGAGCCGTTTCAGGTCGGAGATCACGCCGATCGCCAGCAGGTCGTTGGTGCAGAAAAAGGCGGTGGGCGCATCCGGCCCGGCAGCCAGTGCGCCGATCTGGTCAGCGTTGCTGGCGGTGTGGGTGGGCAGGCAAAGTKCCGGCGCTGCCTCCAGGCCGTGCGCGCGCATGGCGTCGCGGTAGCCCTCGAAGCGCTGGCGCGCGCGGTCGGAGGCGATGAAGGCACCGGAGACCACGCGGATGCGGCGGTGCCCGGCGGCAATCAGTGCTTGCACGCCTTCGCGGGCGCTGCCGCGATTGTCCACAGAGACAGAATGGCGCTGGCCGCGCGCGGCGGCCTGGTTGTAGGCCAGCACGTAGGGCACGCCTTCGGCATCGAGCTGGTCGAGCACGTCGCTGCGGGCAGCGTCAGCCACCGTGAGCACCATGCCGTCGACGCGGTGGCGCAGCAGGTATTCGATGCGCTCGCGTTCGCGCGCGGGGTCGTAGGCGCTTGTCACCAGCATCAGCGAGTAGCCGGCGGCCAGCGCGGCGTCCTCGATGCCGCGCCAGCATTCGGCGAACACGGCGTTTTCCAGGGTGGGCAGCATCACGCCGATCATCCGGCTTTGCTGCGCGCGCAGCTTGCTGCCGAGCAGGTTGGGGCGGAAGCTCAGCCGCCGCGCGGCCTCCAGCACGCGCTGCGCGGTGCCTTCGCGCACCAGCGCCGGGCTGTTGAACGCGCGCGATGCGGTGGCTAGCGATACGCCAGCGGCCTGCGCAACGTCCACCAGCGTGGCGGTGCCGGCGGCGTCCGGGGCGGTGCTGCTGGAACGGTCCTGGGTGCGCTTCACGTGAGAGCTTCTGGTCTTGGTTTCGGGGTCCCATTGCGCGCATGGCGAACCAGGCACGCAACGCCGGCAAAATGAAAACGTTTTCATTCAAGCTGCAAAAAAATCGGGTAGCAAGCCTTTTCACTGCTGCGGTGCATTAGCGCAATCGCACTGCGGCAAGGCGAAACCCGGTACAGCGCGAATTCTGGGGATGCTGCATGACAGCACGATGACAGACGCGGAGGAGGGCGCGAAGGGCCGGGCGGCAAGATCGCGGCGCCGCGGATCACAATGGGGTTGAAACTATCCTGTAATCTCATTAACATGTTAAGTACAGGCGGCGCCAACGGGCGATCCGCMGTCGACGATCCGCCGGCCCGGCAGCGCAAGCGCCCGGCCACGCGCGGGCGCAACCAGAGAGGAGCACGATGCGACAAGCCAGAATCGCCACCGGCGGCCGGCCAGTGCGGGCAGTGCCGGTGGACGGTGCCACCTTGCTGCCGCTGGACGGCGGACGCGCCCTGCGCGAGGATGAATTCATGTGGCAGCCCGCCATCAYCGGCACGGTGTATGGCACGCTGCTGAACTTCAAGGGCGCGCTCGCAGCCCTTGGCGACAGCGTCAATGCGGCCCCTTACCAGGCGCCGCCCGCGGGCCCGATCCTCTACATCAAGCCGGCCAATACCCTGGCCGCCCATGGCAGCCTTGCCGAGCTGCCACCGGGCCAGGAAACCCTGGAAATCGGCGCGGCGCTCGGCATCGTGATCGGCCGTCGCGCAACCCGCATCGACCCGGCGCAGGCCGCGGACTATATCGCCGGCTACACCGTGGTTTCGGATGTCAGCGTGCCGCATGCCAGCTATTACCGCCCGGCGGTGCGCCACAAGTGCCGCGACGGCTATTGCCCGATCGGCCCGTGGGTGACGGCCCGCGAGCAGGTCGGCAACGCCGATGCGCTCAGCATGGTGGTGCGCATCAATGGCGAGGAACGCCAGCGCAACCACACCGGCAACCTGCTGCGCCCGGTGGCGCAGTTGCTGGCCGATGTCACCGCCTTCATGTCGCTCGAAGCTGGTGATGTGCTGCTGGCGGGCGTGCCCGAAGGTGCGCCGCTGGCGCGTGCCGGCGACGTGGTGGAGATCGAGATCGAACAAGTAGGGCGCCTGCGGCACGGCATCAAGGCAGCGCCCGGGGAGGTAGCATGAGAACCGCACGCGTAGCCTTCGATGGCCTGGTCCACACCGCGCAGCCGGCTGGCCAAGGCGCATTGCGCCTGGACGACGGGCGCGTGATCAGCGAGGACGCCGTGACGTGGCTGCCGCCCGTGGTGCCGCGCACCACCTTCGCGCTTGGCCTGAACTACGCCGATCACGCGCGCGAGCTGGCTTTCAAGGCGCCGGAAGAACCACTCGTGTTCCTCAAGGGGCCGGGCGCGTTCATCGGCCACCGGGCACATACCATCCGGCCAGAGGGCGTGAAGTACATGCACTACGAGTGCGAGCTGGCGGTGGTGATCGGCAGCACGGCGCGCGGCGTCAAGGCGGCGCAAGCCTATGACTACGTGCGCGGCTATACGGTCGCCAACGACTACGCCATCCGCGACTACCTGGAAAACTACTATCGCCCCAACCTGCGGGTGAAGAACCGCGACACCTGCACGCCGCTGGGGCCGTGGCTGGTGGACCGCGACGACGTGCCGGATCCGATGAACCTCGCGCTTACCACTACCGTCAACGGCAAGCTGACACAGCAGGGCAGTACCCGCGACATGATCTTCGCCGTCCCGTGGCTGATCGAGTACCTCAGCAGCTTCATGACGCTGKAGGCGGGCGATGTGATCCTGACCGGCACGCCGGAAGGGCTGGCCGATACGCAGCCGGGCGATGAGATCGTGACGGAGATCGAAGGGGTGGGGCGGCTGGTGAACACCATTGCCTCGGCTATCGAATACGGCAGCGGGCGCTGAAGCGAACCCAGGCGCGCCAAACGCCAACAGGAGACAACCATGATCAAGCATTGGATCAACGGCAAGCAGGTCGACAGCAAAGATACCTTCACCACCTGGAACCCGGCCACCGGCGAAGAGATCGCCACGGTGGCGGCGGGCGGCGAGGCCGAGGTCAACGCCGCGGTGGCGGCTGCCAAGGCGGCGTTCCCCAAATGGGCCAATACCCCGGCCAAGGAGCGCGCCCGCATCATGCGCCGCCTGGCCGACCTGATCACCGAGCACGTGCCGCACCTCGCCGCGCTGGAGACGCAGGACACCGGCCTGCCGATCGCACAGACCGGCAAGCAACTGATCCCGCGCGCTGCCGAGAACTTCAATTTCTTCGCCGAGGTGTGCGTGCAGATGAACGGCCGCACCTATCCCGTCGATGACCAGATGCTCAACTACACGCTCTACCAGCCGGTCGGCGTGTGCGCGCTGATTTCGCCGTGGAACGTGCCCTTCATGACCGCCACCTGGAAGGTCGCGCCATGCCTGGCGCTGGGCAATACCGCGGTGCTGAAGATGTCGGAGCTGTCGCCGCTCACGGCCGACCAGCTCGGCATGCTGGCGCTGGAAGCCGGGGTGCCGGCTGGCGTGCTCAACGTGGTGCAGGGCTACGGCGCCAGCGCGGGGGACGCGCTGGTGCGCCATCCGGACGTGCGGGCCGTATCGTTTACGGGCGGCACGGCTACCGGCAAGCGCATCATCGAGCGCGCGGGCCTGAAGAAATTCTCGATGGAACTGGGCGGCAAGTCGCCGGTGCTGGTGTTCGACGACGCTGACCTGGAGCGCGCGCTGGACGCCGCGCTGTTCACCATTTTCTCGATCAACGGCGAGCGCTGCACCGCGGGTTCGCGCATCTTCGTGCAGGACACGGTCTACGACGACTTCGTCGGCAAGTTCGCCGAACGCGCCAGGCGTTTGCGCGTGGGCGACCCAACCAGCGAGCACACGCACGTGGGCGCCATGATMACCCAGCAGCACTGGGAGAAGGTCACGGGCTATATCCGCCTGGGCGAGCAAGAGGGCGCCACCATCCTGGCCGGCGGCGCCGAGCGCCCGTCCGACCTGCCGGCCCATCTGCGCAACGGCAACTTCGTGCAGCCCACGGTGCTGGCCAATGTGGAAAACCACATGCGCGTGGCGCAGGAAGAGATCTTTGGCCCGGTGGCCTGCCTGATCCCGTTCAAGGGCGAAGACGATGGCCTGGCCATGGCCAACGACACCGCCTACGGCCTGGCCTCGTACATCTGGACGCAGGACGTGGGCAAGGTGCACCGGCTGGCGCGCGGCATCGAGGCCGGCATGGTGTTCGTCAACAGCCAGAACGTGCGCGACTTGCGCCAGCCGTTTGGCGGCACCAAGGCATCCGGCACGGGGCGCGAGGGCGGCGAGTTCAGCTTCGAGGTGTTTGCGGAGGTGAAGAACGTTTGCATCTCGATGGGCGGGCATCATATTCCGCGCTGGGGCGTTTGAGCGCCGCCCGCACCAAAACAAAACAAAACAGGAGACACCGCCATGGGTAAGCTATCCCTCGCCGCCAAGGTCACGCACGTGCCGTCGATGTACCTGTCCGAGCTGCCGGGCAAGCACCACGGCTGCCGTGAGGCGGCGATTGCCGGGCACCGCGAGATCGGCCGGCGCTGCCGGGAGCTGGGCGTGGACACCATCGTGGTGGCCGATGTGCACTGGCTGGTCAACGCCGGCTACCACGTCAACTGCAACGCGCACTTCGAGGGCATCTACACCAGCAACGAGTTGCCGCATTTCATCAAGGACATGGCCTACGCCTATGACGGCAATCCCGAACTGGGCCGGCTGATCGCCAGCACCGCGTGCGAGCAGGGCGTGATGACCCGCGCCCACGAGATCGCCAGCCTGGAGCTGGAATATGGCACGCTGGTGCCGATGCGCTACATGAACGCCGACCGCCATTTCAAGGTGGTCTCCATCGCGGCCTGGTGCGCCTGGCACCAGCTCGATGAAAGCCGCCGCTTTGGCGAGGCGCTGCGTGCGTCCATCGAAGCCAGCGATGCCAATGTGGCGTTTCTCGCCAGCGGCTCGCTGTCGCACCGCTTCAACGACAACAACAGCCCCGAGGAAAGCATCCACCAGATCAGCCGCGAGTTCTTCAAGCAGGTGGACCTGCGCGTGGTGGAGCTCTGGAAGCAGGGCGACTGGGCCACCTTCTGCCGCATGTTGCCGGAGTACAACGAGCATTGCATCGGCGAGGGCGGCATGCATGACACCGCMATGCTGCTGGGCCTGCTGGGCTGGGACAAGTACGAGCGCCCGGCGGAGATCGTCACTGACTACTTCACCAGCTCGGGCACCGGCCAGATCAATGCGATCTTCCCGGTGCGCTGAGGACTCGCCGATCACGGTTCACGCATCACGGATAACGCTTCACGCTTCTTCGGAGAGGCCTGCCAATGCCCCACATCATCGTCGAGTACACGGACAACATCCGCGCCGACGCGCGCGTGCCCGCCCTGCTCAAGACCATCAACGACGTGTTGATCGCGCAGGATGGCGTGTTTCCCATCGGCGGCATCCGCTCGCGCGCGCTGGCGCTGACCGACTACCGCATGGCCGACGGCGAGGAGGACTACGCCTTCGTCCACATCACGCTGAAGATCGGCGCCGGGCGTCCCGAGGCGGCCCGGAAGGCGGCCTGCGATGCGCTCTTCGAGGCTGTCAAGGCGCACTTTGCCGAGCTGTATGCGCGGCGCTACCTGGCGCTGTCAATGGAGCTGGTCGAGTTCAACGAGGGCGGCAGCTACAAGCACAACAACGTGCACGCCCGCTTCAAGAAGGCCTGACCGGTTCCAGCCTCAACCAACAGGCCCCCCAACGCACAACGCACAACGTTCAATGCTCCCCACGGAGACCTCATGCTCAGCCCAGAGCTGATCCACCAGATCGCCCATCGCCTGCACGGCGCCGAGCAATCGCGCCAGCAAATCCGGCAAATTTCGCTGGACCACCCTAACATCACGATTGAAGACGCCTACGCCATCCAGCGCGCATGGCTGGCCCGCAAGCTGTCCGAAGGCCGCACCATCAAGGGCCACAAGATCGGCCTGACCTCGCGCGCCATGCAGCTTTCTTCGCAGATCGACGAGCCTGACTACGGCACCTTGCTGGACGACATGTTCTTCCAGGACGGCGCGACGATCCCCCCGGGGCGCTTTATCGTGCCGCGCGTGGAAGTGGAGCTGGCCTTCGTGCTGGACAAGCCGCTCAAGGGGCCGAACTGCACGCTGTTCGACGTGTATGACGCCACGGCCTACGTGATCCCCGCGCTGGAGATCATCGATGCGCGCAGCCATGGGGTCGACCCCGACACCAAGCGCCCGCGCAAGGTGTTCGACACCATTGCCGACAACGCGGCCAATGCCGGCGTGGTGATGGGCGGGCGCCCGGTGCGGCCGTTCGATGTGGACCTGCGCTGGGTCTCGGCCATCATGTCGCGCAACGGCGTGATCGAGGAAACCGGCGTGGCCGCCGGCGTGCTAAACCATCCCGCCAACGGCGTGGCATGGCTGGCCAACAAGCTGCATCCGCATGGCGTGGGCCTGGAAGCGGGCGAGGTGATCCTCGGCGGCTCCTTCACGCGGCCGGTGGCGGCMAGCCCAGGTGATACATTTCACGTGGACTACGGCGCGCTGGGCGCCGTGGCCTGCCACTTCGGCTGAACGCMCGACCCCGACGCCATCATGGAAATCCCCCTCAATACCTTCAAGCGCGCGCTTGCCGCCAACGAGCAGCAGATCGGCCTGTGGCTCGGCCTGGCCAGTCCCTACACCGCCGAAGTGCTGGCCGACGCCGGCTTCGACTGGCTGCTGATCGACGGCGAGCACGCACCCAACACCGTGCCGTCCATCCTGGCGCAACTGCAGGCGCTGGCCGCCTATCCGGTGCGGCCGGTGGTGCGCGCGTCGTGGAACGACACCGTGCAGATCAAGCAGCTGCTTGACCTGGGCGTGCAGACCCTGCTCGTGCCGATGGTGCAGGACGCCACCGAGGCCGCCGCCGCGGTGGCCGCCACCCGTTACCCGCCGGAAGGCGTGCGCGGCGTGGGCAGCGCGATGGCGCGTGCCTCGCGCTGGAACCGCGTCGGCGGCTACCTGGCCCAGGCCAACGGCGAGATGTGCGTGYTGGTGCAGGTGGAGACGCGCGCGGGGCTTGCGCACCTCGACGCGATCGCCGCCACCGAAGGCGTGGATGGCGTGTTTATCGGCCCGGCGGATCTTGCCGCCGACATGGGCCATCTCGGCAATCCCGGTCACCCGGACGTGCAGAGCGCCATCGCCGACGCCATCGCGCGCATCCGCCGCGCCGGCAAGGGAGCGGGCATCCTCAGCGCCGACGTGGCGCAGTCGCGGCAGTACATGGCGCTCGGGACCACGTTCACTGCGGTTGGGGTGGACGCCACGATGCTGGCCCGGGCGGCAGAGAGCCTTGCCGCGCAATTCAAGGGCCAGGGCGGTGCGGGGACTAGCCGGGATAAAACGTACTAACTACGTACTAGCGACGTATTAGCATCCCGTAGCGCTTTAGCGCGGTTTGCACAAAGAACAGAAAAATCGGAGGAGACCCAATCATGCAAGCAAACGCCTGCGCCCGGCGCACGCGCTTCCATTCCATGGCGCAGCATGCCTCGCGTGTTGTCACAGGGCTGGCGCTAGCGCTGGGCGGCGCCGCCCACGCCGCCGACCCCGCTGCACGCTGGGTGGTGCCCTATACCGCCGGCGGCGGCAGCGACCTCGCCACGCGCATCGTCGCGCAGAAGATCGCGCCTGTCATGCACCAGAACTTCGTGGTCGACAACAAGCCGGGCGGCGCCACCATCCTCGCCGCGCAGGATGTGGCCAAGGCGCGTGCCGACGGCGCTACGCTGCTGACTGCCGGGCAGGGTACGCTGGTACTTAACCCAGCGCTGTATCGCAAGCTGCCCTATGACACCGCCAAGGATTTCACGCTGGTGACCTCGCTGGTGAAGCTGCCCGTGATACTGGTCGCCAGCCCGGCCTTGCCGGTAAAGACCTTGCCCGAGTTCATCACGTGGCTGAAAGCGGGGCAGGGCAAGGCAACCTACGCCTCTGTCGGCACCGGCAGCCCGCACCACCTGAGCGCTGAGCTGCTGCTCGACCGCGTGCAGGCTAGCGCCGTCCACGCGCCGTACAAAGGCACGCCCCCCGCGTTGCAGGATGTGGCGGGCGGGCAGGTCGATTTCATGATGGCCGATCTCTCGGCCGCGGTGCCGTTGATCCGCGCCGGGCGGCTTCGTGCTGTCGCGCTGCCGGCCGAGCAGCGCTCGGCGGTGCTGCCGGACGTGCCGACCTTTGCCGAGGCCGGGCTGCCCGGCTTTACGGCGTTTGCGTGGCAGGGCGTGGTGGTCCCGGCCGGCACGCCGCCGGCCTCGGTCGACAAGCTCAACGCGGCCATTGCCGCGGCGCTGAAGGACCCGGTGGTGGTCAAGCAAATGCAGGAGCTTGGGCTAGAGCCCATGGGCGACAGCCGGGCGGGCTTTGCCGCGTTCGTGGACAATGAGCGCGCCAAATGGGGCGCCTTGATCCGCGCGCACAGGATCGTGCTGGATTGACCCTAACCTAGGTGGACCGCCACGCACTTGCGCGAGTCCGCTAGCGAGGGTCTTGCCCGCCCTTTTTACAAATGCCGCAGGTTTCTACAAGCCGACCGGCAGCGCCACCGACAGCACAAAGCAGGAGATCAGCGACAGCACGGTCACCGCCAGGGGCCGGCCTCTTGTGYCCTCTTATGCCCTGTCATGCCGCCAGGTGCAAGCGCGGCGCTGGACCCGGCGGGGTTCCGCGGCCGTCGCTGGCTTCGAGCAGGCTCAGCGCGGCGGGGCCCAGCGTGTTCGCGCAAGCGGAGGCCAACGCAGCAACGCTGCCCAGGCCTACTTGCGCGGCCAGCCAATCGGTGCGCACGCCGCTGCCGCCCGCAAGCAGGTACACCGTGCGCGCGACGCGCTGCTCGCGCAGCAGCACGCCTAGCGCCTCGCCCTCGGCGAACAGCCGCGCGCGTACCAGCCGCGGGGTGACTTCCCATCGTTGCGCCACCAGTGCCGCATTCCACGGCAGCCGAGGCAGGCCAAAGATCTCGCCGGCAAGCGCGCGTGACCAGTGTTTCTCCGAATGGCACGGGCAGCCCGGCAGGGTGGCCAGCGTCATGCGCGGGCATGCGTCGTCCGGCACTTCCTGCAGCGTGATGGCGGTGCTTTGGCCCGGCGCCGGCAGCAGGTCGCAATCGAAGTACGCAAACGCCGGCACCACGAACGGGTTGCCAGGCGTTACCTCCCGCCGCGCGTTTGCGTCGCGCAGGCGCGCGGTGCCGTGCAGCGCGTCGACGCGCACGGCAAAGGGGAAGCGCAGGTGAGACAGGCGCAGATCGGTGCTGCTGACGAGGGCCATGCGAAGCTCAGGTGACGCAGGCTGGCGCGCATCGGGCGCGGCGCCAGGGGGAAAAATCGCATTGTACGGCTTCGCGCGGCCGGTGAGTTTCACGATGGCGAAGGCGGGTTTCAACGCTGGCCATGGCTGCGGGCGCGACCGCGGCGCTACCGCGGCAGCCTACAGCTCCGACAGGCCAAAGTGACGCAAACGCTCAAGGTCGGTCACCCGGATGCTCTGGTACGACAAATCGACCATGCCCTCCGCCGCCAGGCGCCGCAGCGCCTGGTTGACCCGCTGGCGCGAGAGCCCCGTCAGCAGGCCGATCTCCTCCTGCGACAGCTCCAGCACCGCGCTGGTACGGGGGTAAAGCGCCGGGTGGAAGAGCTGGGCAACCGCCTGCGCCACGCGGGCATCGACGCTCAGCAGCCGCTCGTTCTGCACGGTGGCGATGAACTGGCCCATGCGCTCGTTCAACTGGCGCACCACAAAGCTGGCAAAYGGCAGGCTTTCGTCGAGCAAGGTATGGAACACCGTGTCGGGCACCAGCGCCAGGCGGGAGTCGCGGATGGCGATCACATCGTATCTCCGCGCTTCGCGCTTGATGACACTGCCTTCTCCGCACCAGCCGCCCGCTGGCACCCCCGAAAAGGTGCAACCGCRCCCGTCCGGCGTGTAGACCGCGAGCTTGGTCCTGTGGGATGATAGCCTTGCACAGTGAAAAGTAACAGCGACCGGCGGCGCGCGGCTCAGCCTGAGGGCCAATACCCGCACAGCCGGCGCACGCGGAGACTACGGCAATGCCAAGCGATTTCGACACCGGCCTGGGCAAGAACCCGGCCAATCACGTTCCCCTCACACCCATCGATTTCCTGGCGCGTGCGGCCAGCGTGTATGGCGACCGGCTGGCCATCGTGCACGGCCCGGTGCGCCAGAACTGGCGCGACACCTACGCGCGGGCACGGCGCCTGGCCAGCGGGCTGGCGCGCCTGGGCGTGGGCAAGGGCGATACCGTTGCGGCCTTGCTGCCCAATACGCCGGCCATGGTGGAGGCGCACTTTGGGGTGCCGATGGCGGGCGCGGTGCTCAATGCGCTGAATATCCGGCTCGATGCCTCCAACCTGATCTTCATGCTGCGCCATGGCGAAGCGCGGGTGCTGCTGGCCGATACCGAGTTTGCCGACCTGGCGCGGCAGATCGCCAACGAGATTCCCGGGCTGAAGGTGGTGGCGGTGCTGGACGCGCTCGGCCCGCAGGACGCCCCGGCCTTCGGCGAGACCGACTATGACGGCCTGCTGGCCTCGGGCGACCCCGAGTTCGCCTGGCAGATGCCCGCTGACGAGTGGGATGCGATCGCGCTCAACTACACCTCGGGCACCACCGGCGACCCCAAGGGCGTGGTCTACCACCATCGCGGCGCGGCCATCAACGCCATCTCCAACATCCTGGAGTGGGACCTGCCCAAGCACGCGGTATACCTGTGGACGTTGCCGATGTTCCACTGCAACGGCTGGTGCTTCCCGTGGACCATCGCGGCACGCGCCGGCGTCAACGTCTGCCTGCGCAAGTTCGAGCCCAAGCTGGTGTTCGACCTGATGCGCGACGAGGGCGTGACGCACTATTGCGCCGCGCCGATCGTGCATACCGCGCTGGTCAACGCCCCGCCGGCCTGGCGCGAGGGCTTGCGCGGCCCGGTGCGCGGCATGGTGGCGGGTGCGCCGCCGCCCGCCGCGGTGCTGGCGCAGATGGAGGCCATGGGCTTTGAATTGACCCACGTCTATGGCCTGACCGAAACCTACGGCCCCGCCGCGGTATGCGCCGAGCAGGACGACTGGGCCGGCCTGTCGCAAGAGGACCGCGCCACCAAGAAGGCAAGGCAAGGCGTGCGCTACCACCTGCAGACGGAGGTAGCGGTGCTGGACCCGGACACCATGCAACCGGTGGCCTCGGACGGCGAGGAAATCGGCGAGATCATGTTCCGCGGCAACATCTGCATGAAGGGCTACCTCAAGAACGAGAAGGCCACGCGCGAGGCGTTTGCCGGCGGCTGGTTCCATACCGGCGACCTGGGCGTGTGCACGCCGGACGGCTACGTCAAGATCAAGGACCGCAGCAAGGACATCATCATCTCCGGTGGCGAGAATATCTCCAGCGTGGAAGTGGAAGACGCGATCTATCGCCATCCCGCCGTGCTGGCCGTGGCGGTGGTGGCCCAGCCGGATGTGAAATGGGGCGAGACGCCCTGCGCGTTCGTGGAGCTGAAGGATGGCGCCAGCGCCACGGCCGAGGAGCTGATCGCCCATTGCCGCACCCTGCTGGCGGGCTTCAAGGTGCCCAAGGCGGTGTACTTCGGGCCATTGCCCAAGACATCGACGGGCAAGATCCAGAAGTTCGAGTTGCGCAAGAAGGTCAAGTCGGATGCGGCGATCGACGTGTAACGGCCTTGTCCGAAGCCGCCGGATGCGCCAGATCCGTCTGCAATGATGGCGGCTATCACCTCCTCCCCTCACAGCTGCTCTCCCGCGAGCTGAAGAGGCTACTTTGTACCTGCAAGTCCGCGGCGGGTCACACATTGCCCGAGAACCGGTCCTTGCCCAAGAGGTCCGGGCGGCAGTTGAGTTGGCTTATGGTAGGGATGACCACCTGCCGTAGCGGTGCGG
>NZ_JBFTSF010000159.1:0-14990 GCF_056399905.1 Cupriavidus sp. 01L46 | reverse complement strand
GGCCCGCACAGCACGGTGTCGGGGCGGCCGTGATACGGGCGCAGGCCGATGGTGCCGATGTTGCGGCTCATGGCATCGCCAATGGCAGCCACCGGCATCTCCCGGAAGGCCGCGACGATGTCTGGCGCGGGGCCGGCGGCGCAAGGGTTGATCCGGTAGCCCGCGGGCCATGCCTGGGTGGCTTCGTTGCTCATGTCAGCGTTCCTGGTTTCTTGCTGTTGTGTGTGGCGCGGTGTTACGCGCCGAGGGCGGCCAGCACCTGCGGATTGACGCAGGCGGTGGCGGCGGGCGGCTTGCCTTGCAGGAAGCCGAGCACATTGCGCGCGGCATCGCTTGCCATCGCGGCCAGCGCCGCAGGCGTGGAGCCACCCACATGGGGCGTGAGCACCACGTTGTCCAGCGCGGGCAGCGGGCTGTGCGCGGGCAGCGGCTCGGCGGCCATGGTGTCCAACGCGGCCGCGTAGAGCTGCCCGCTTTGCAGCGCGGCTACCAGCGCGGCCTCGTCCACGACCTCGCCGCGTGCGGTGTTGATCAGGATGGCGCCGCGCCGCATCCGCGCGAACTGCGGCGCGGCCAGCATGGGCCAGCGCCGGGTCAAACGCCACCACCGGCATGCCGAGCGCCAGGCAGACGGTGGCCACGCGCTGCGCGACCTGCCCGAAACCAACCAGCCCCAGCGTGCGGCCATGCAGTTCGATGCCATCCTGCGCGCGCGACCACCGGCCGGCATGGAGCTCGCGGTCCATCCACGTCACGCGCCGCGCTGCCGCGAACATCAGGCCAAGCGTGAGCTCGGCGACCGACTGCGCGTTGGCGCCGGGCGTGACATAGACGGGAATGCCGCGCGCGGTGGCGGCTTGCACATCGATATTGCTGACGCCCACGCCGTGCTTGGAGATGACCTTCAGCGTGGGGCATGCCGCGATGGCGGCGCCGCTCAGTGCGACCGTGCGCGAGATGACGGCGTCCACGGGCTCAGCAGCGAGGATGCGGGCCACCTCGCCAGCATCGTTGGCGCCGTTCGCATCGGCAAGGTAGAGAATCCGCGCGTCCGCTGCTTCCAGCAGGCGGACGCCGGCCGGCGCCAGGCGGGGGGCGGTGACGAGTACGGTAGTTGGCATGGCGCTCAGGCTGATCAAGGCGTTGGGCAAAGGGCAAAGGCCCGGTGCGACGGCCGAATTCTTGCTCGCGCATTAGTTTCCGTCCAGCTTATAATTTTTGGTATCTGTTCAAAAAAAGTAATCAGTCAGGACTGCTCCGGCAGCACGCTCCCATGGACCTTCGCGATCTCAAGTACTTCCTAGCCGTGGCCGGCGCGGGCAACTTCCGCCGCGCGGCCGAGCTGGTGCACCGCAGCCAGCCCACGCTCACCAAGGCCATCGACAGGCTGGAGGCGTCGCTTGGCGCCGAGTTGTTCGAGCGCGAGGGCAGAGGGCAAAAGCTCAGCACGGCCGGCATCGCCCTGCGTGCGCGCGCCACCTCGCTGCTGCAGGAGGCCGACCTGCTGCGCGACGAGGTGGGCGCCATCGCGCGCGGCGTGGCCGGCACCGTGCGCCTGGGCAGCGGGCCGCTCGGTGCGGAATACCTGCTGCCGCGGATCTGCAGCATGCTGCTCGGGCAAGCCGCCAACGTGATGCTGCAGCTCACCATCCGCAACAATTACGAGCTGCGCGACGAGTTGCGGGAGGGGCGGCTGGACCTGGTGCTGGGCTTCGTGCCCGAGGAGGAAGAGGAGTTTCACTGCGAGACGCTGCTCAAGGACACCGTGGTGGTGGCCGCGGTGACGGGCCATCCGATCCTCAAGACCCGGCGCGTCACGCTGGACAAGCTCGCCGGCTATCAGTGGGCGCTGCCCAACCGCGCGGTGGCCAGCCGGACCTGGCTGGACCATGCCTTCGAATCGCGCGACCTGCCCCGGCCCGTGGCGCAGATCGAGACCAACTCCATCCCGCTGATCCCGCGCGTGGTCGCCGACACCGAACTACTGACCTTTGTCTCGCGGCGCACCTTGCGCGCAAGCGGCGGTCAGCTGGAGGAGGTGCCSCTGGCGGCGRCCACGCTGGTGCGCAATTTTGGCGTGACCTATCGCAAGGATGTGGCGCTATCGCCGGCGGCCGGCCGGCTGATCGCCCTGCTGCACGACCATGGGAGCAGCTTGTTCAACAAGGTGGATTAGCTGGCTTGCCCGGCTGCGGGTTGATGCAACCCGAAGCGCACGCCCTGGGGATCGCGGCACAGGCAGAAGATGCCGAAGCCGGGCTCGCCTGGGCCGGGGTCGTCGGCCTGTCCACCCAGCGCCTTCACCTTTGCCACAGCGGCGGGCATGTCCGCAACGCGGAAGAACACCAGCACCTGGCGCGCCGGGTCATTGCCATGCAAGCCGACCTGGATGGACGGCGTCCGGAACCAGCCCTCGCCAGGGGCCTCCGTCGGCTGGAACGGCCAGTCGAACAAGTGACGGAAAAAGTCTTGCGAGACCTGGGCATTCTGCCCGCCGATCTCAAGGTAAGACACGCTGCCAGGCATAGGACACTCCCTTGATGGATGACGTTGAGCCCGGAGTATCCGGCGCGGCGGCCAAGGCTGTCTTGAAAAAAATGACCTGCACCCAATCGGCTAATCAGCGGCGGCTGCCGCGTCGAGTAATGACGCGGGCTTGCCCGGCGCATCGGGAAACCCGGCCCGCGCATAGGCGGCCGGGGAGCATCCCGCAAATACTTGGAATTCGCGCGTGAAATGGCTCTGGTCGCTATAGCCGCACGCCGCGGCAATGTCGCTGAGGGCCATGCCAGGGTCCGATGCCATCAGGGCGTGGGCCCAGCCAAAGCGCAGGCACCGCGCCGCGCTTTTTGGTCCGAGCCCCATATGCGCCTTGAAGCAAGCCGCGAAGTGCCGGCCGCTCCATCCAATCTTGTCGCTTAGCTGCCGGATCGATGCGCCGCCGTGCCGGCGATCGAGTTCGTCCCAAGCCCAGCGCAGTGCCGCTGGTACGGCCCGGCGGGTGCCGCTCAGGCGCTTCGCCAACATCCGCTCGACCATCGCGAAGCGTGTCTCCCAGTCCTGCGCTTCATGCAGCGCTTCCGCCAGCAGGCCGGCCTCGCTGCCCCAGAGGTCAGAGAGATCGACGATCGGCGTGGCAAGCACTTCGGACGCCCCGTCAAAGAGGCTGTAGGCCGCCCAGGGTGGCAACTCGACTTCGATGCAGGACTGCGCGCTGTCATGCTCTACGGTCACCGGCCCGCCCGGCATGCCGGCCACGAAGGCCTGGTAGCGACGTTGCTGCGCGCCGGCGCCCAGCAGGTATCCACCATCGAAGCCGATGATCAGCTTGATGCGCGCACAGGCCACTTCGACCCGCCTGACGGTCCTTCCCAGGTCTTCGCTGAACCCGGACAGCTTGCAGCCCCAGGAACGCAAGCGCTCCACGGGCGGGCCGGGCAGGTATTGYCAGGAGGGTGGCAGCGGATCACGCACGGCGGTTAGTCCGAACGCGCCGAGTAATGCCCGGCGGCACGCTCAAAGAGCGTGGCAAGGTGTGACGCGGCTGGCTTGCGGGCGGCGCCTCGCACGCTGCGCGTTTGCGCGATGGCGACGAAACCCCGCAGGTGGTGGAGTTTCATGGTGATAACCAGTGGGCATCGACGGAGTGATTTTGCCATCTTTCAGCATCTGCATGGCGCATCTAGTATCCGGTCAAACAAGCATGAAAAGAACAGAAATCAAAACCAGATAAAACCAGACGGAGACACAGATGATTCGAGGCCCCCTCGCGGCGGCGGTCGCGGCCGCATGCCTGCTCGGCGGCGCGCTGCCTGCACACGCCGAGACATTCCCTGCCAAGCCAGTCCGCCTGCTTAGCCCGTTCCCGGCCGGCAGCGGCCCGGATGCCGTCTCCCGCTTGATTGGCGACCGGCTTGGCCGGGACTGGAACCAGCCGGTGATCGTCGATGCCCGCCCGGGCGGCAACGGCTTCATCGCCATGGAGGCCACGCGCCGCTCGCCGGCCACCGGATACGAGCTGGGCATCGCGGACGTTGGCCATCTGGCCAGCCAGCGTGGCCGGAGGGTCCGATGGCAGCGCCAGGGACGGCGAATGCTCAGAACAACGTGTAGCCACCGTCGATGACCAGCGTATCGCCCGTGTGGTAGCGCGATGCGGCGCTCATGAGATAGATGGCGATGCCGCCGAAGTCGGCTGGCTCGCCCCAGCGGCGCATCGGCACGCGCTTGCCCACCATTTCCTGGAAGGTCGGATCCGCCTGGCCCTTGGCGGTCATGTCGGTGGCGATCCAGCCCGGCAGGATGGAGTGCGCGCGGATGCCGTGGCGCGCGTATTCCACCGCCAGTGCCCGCATCATCGAGACCAGCCCGCCCTTGGTGGCGGCGTAGTGCTGGTTGCGCGCGGCGCCCTCGATGGCGGCGACCGAGGCTGTGCCAACCAGCACGCCGCCCTCGCCTTGCTCCAGCATGCAACGCGCGGCGGCGCGCAGCGTGAAGAATGCGCCATCGAGGTTGACCCGCAGCACGCGGTGCCAGTCCTCCGTGGTGATCGTCTCGAAGCGCCCGCCGCGCGCGCTGATGCCGGCATTGGCAAAGCAGCCGTCGACGCGGCCAAGGGTGGCCACCGTGTCGGCAAACGCGGCCTGCACCGCGCGCTCGTCGCCGACATCGCAGATGGCGGTGTGCACTCTGCGGCCATGCGCGGCCAGGCGCGCGGCGGCGTCCGCGTTTTTCTGGGCATTGGTGCCCCAGATCGAGATATCGGCACCTGCCGCCGCCATGGCCTCGGCCATGCCGAGTCCGATACCGCCGTTGCCGCCGGTGACGACGGCAACCTTTCCACTCAAGTCAAACGCTGTGTAAGTCACGACGCTTCCTTTGCCAAGATCAGGATTGTGCCCAGCCAGCCATTGGAATGGAATCTGGCAGGGAGCCTGATGCAGTGTCGCGAGCGCGCCATGTCCATGCGTCGTCCAAAGCGACGAATCTTCGAATGCGGCACTCGCCGTCAACGCCGCTCAAAGATCCAGCTGCAGCGGCACGACCGCTTGGTTTCCGTCGGCATCCACTGCCGCTGGCACCGCGCAGCAGATTAGCGCTTCGTCATGCGCCACGTCGAACTCCGGCGCTTCGGCGTAAGCCACCGCGCCCTGCAGTACACGCGTGCTGCACGAGCCGCAGCTGCCGCCGCGGCAACCGAAGGCTGGCGCCAGGCCGCGCTGCTCTGCCAGCTCCAGTAGCGAGCCGCTGCCGGGCGTCCAGCGGGCTTCCTTGGCCGATTGCACGAAAGCGACCGGCACGGGCTGCAGCGCGGGCCTGGCGGTGGGCGCGGCCGGGCGGCCGAGGTCGCGCTTGCGCACCAGCGACGATGCGCCAAAGGCTTCCGCATGGATGCGTGAATCGGAGATGTTCAGCGCGCGCAGGCCATCGTAGAGCGATTGCATGAACGCGGTTGGCCCGCACAGGTAGAAGTCGTAGTCGTCGAGGGGCAGGCGCGCGCGCAGCAGGTCGATGTCGATGCGCCCGGACACGTCGTAGTCCTTGACCCGGGCGGCGTCCTTCGGGTCGCTCAGCAGACGCACCAGTTCCACCGCGCCGCCGGCACTCTCGGTGAGCGCCGCAAGCTCCTTGCTGAATGCGCGCTCGGCCACCGTGCGCGCCGAGTGGAAGAACCACGTCGGGCGGACCCGCCGCTTGCGCAGGCCTTCATAGACGATTTGGCGGAGCATGGCCAGCATCGGCGTGACGCCGATGCCAGCGGCTAGCAGCACGGCTGGCCTGCGCTCGGCGGCGTTGATGGTAAAGGCGCCGGACGGCGCGCGGGCCTCGATCAGGTCGCCGACCTTGGCGTTGTCGTGCAGATGGCGCGACACCGCGCCTTCGCGCTTCACGCTGATGCGGTACACATCGTCCGCCGGCGACACCGACAGCGTGTAGGTGCGCGTCACCGGCAACGCATGGCCCGCCAACGTGACGCGAATCGGCAGGAACTGGCCTGCCAGATGTGCCGCGCGGCCGGCGCCGTCAGCGGGTTCCAGGTGGAAGGACCGGATCACGCTGCTTTCATCGACGATGCGCGCGACGCGCAAGGGCCGCCAGGCGTTGGCCAGCGCCGCGGCGCGCTGGCGGCCGGCCGCTTCGTCCCAGCTGCCGGTCATCAGCGAGTTTGGCGATGCGCCATCGGCTTGCGGCTGCCAGCGCAGCGGCAGTGCATCGTCGCGGCGCACGATCTGTTCGGGCAGGAAGCGCCACAGGCGCTCCGCGCCCTGGAAGGCGGCGATCTCGGGCGAGTCCAGGATGACCTCGGCCTTGCCGCAGAGCTGGAGCAGTTCGCCGGTGCTGAAGTCGGCAAAGACGAGACCGGCGATCGGGTTGACCACGAAGTTGCCAAGCGTGTTGAAAAACAGGTTGCCGGCAAAGTCGGGAATGGTCAGGCCGCCGTCCGCATCGATCCGGACAAAGCCGGGCTTGCCGCCGCGATGCGACACATCCACCTGGCGCTCCCCCGCTTCGAGGTCCACGTAGGAAGCGACGAAGAACGTGTCAGCGGACCCAATCAGCACGCGTGCGCGCGCATCCAGCGCGGTGAAGTGCTGCGCCGCCGCCGGGGCGGGCATGTCTGGCGCGCGCGTGAATTCGAACACACGCTTCTGGATGTACTGCGGGCAGTTGCCGAAGCTCTGCCCCACGTCGATCCGCAGCACGCCGTCGCTGCCACCGGCGGCACCGGCCACACGTTGGGCCGTCCCGTTCATGCGGTTGCGCCGGCGGGTCAGCAGGTCGATGCCAAGCAGGCCGATGGCGCTGCCGTCTTCCATGCCGGCGTCCGCCGGGTCGGCGGGCTCGCGGGCCATGGCGATATTCAGCGTGGTGGCGTCYGGCGAGTGCAGAAAGCCCGGCTGCCCGGCGCGCAGCGTCGCCCACACCCGGCCATCCGGCGCGACCGCGCCCAGCACCACCATGGGCAGTTGCGCGAAGAACTCGCGGTGCTGGTCGGGCATGTAGTCGCGCACCACGCGCCGCCCGACATCCTCCATGTGCCCGGCAATGCCTGCGCGTGCCTGCAGGCTACGCTCGCCGGCGTGCCAGGGTTGCGCGGATGAATGGGTTTGGGCGGACATGGCGGGTGCTCCTTCCTGTGCGGCGATCGGTGGCCAGGTTAGTGGGCTGGCGTGCGGATCAGGCGGCGAGGCCGGCCGGGGTCTGCTTGAACGCCACAAAGCCCGGCAGGGCTTCGATGCGCTGCAGCCAGGCCTTGACGTTGGCGTAGTCCGACAGATCGACAAAGCCCTCGGGTGCCCGGGCGATGTAGCTGTACAGCGCCACATCGGCCAGCGTGGGGTGGCCCGCGGCCAGCCACTTGCCCTTGGCCAGCACGTCGTCAACGCGCTTGAGGATGACGTGCGCGCGGGCAATCACTTCCTTGGCGTTGTAGGGGGCGCCGAACACGGTGATGAGGCGCGCGGCGGCCGGGCCGTAGGCGATCTCGCCGGCGGCGACCGATAGCCATTTCTGTACCGCGGCGGCACCGGCGGGCGATTCGGGTAGCCAGTCCGTCTTGCCGAACCTCTTGGCCACGTACACCAGGATGGCGTTGGAATCGGTGATCACGGTGTCGTTGTCCACCAGCACGGGCACCTGGCCGAACGGGTTGAGCTTGAGGAATTCGGGGGCCTTGTGCGCGCCTTTGGCCAGGTCGACCTCGATCGTTTCGGCATGGGCGCCGATCAGCGACAGGAACAGGCGGACCCGGTGCGAGTGTCCGGAGAGGGGGTGGCAGTAGACTTGCATGGCGGTGAACCTCGGCGTGTTGGGTGAATGGCGCCGCCCGGTGGCAGCTGGCACAGGGTCCGAAGGGGTCTTGAAGGGGTCTTGGGAGAAGGCCCGCCTGCGCCGTGTCCGGTCCGTGTGCTTGGATGGATCATAGGTGCGTCCCGAAGCACGAAAAACGGCCCCGGCGAGAAGGCACTATTCTCGTTGCGAGAAGAATCCGGGCGCCTGGCGCCCCCCGTCAGCTTGCCGGTGTGTTCAGCGTACTGTCCGCGCGCAGCGTTTCGATGGCGAGGTCCAGGAAGGCGCGGACCTTGCGCGTGGCATGGCGGCCTTCCCGGTGGATCACGTTGATGGGCAGGGGTGGCGGCTCCACGTCGGCCAGCACGATGCGCAGCGAGCCCTCGCGCAGCTGCCTGGCCACCTGGTACGACAACAACCGCACGACGCCAAAGCCGGACACGGCGGCGGCAATCGCGGAGTCATTGGTGGTGGTGGTCAGGCGCGGCTGCAGCCGGGTGACGACGGGCGTGCCGTCGCGGTTGAAGCGCCACTCCGCCGTATTGTTGGCGCCATTGGGCAGGATGGTCGCATGGCTGGCGAGGTCGTCCGGGGTTTGCGGCGCGCCGTGCCTGTCCAGGTAGGACGGCGCCGCGCACACCACGCGCCGCACCTGGCCCACGCGCACGGCTTGCAGCGATGAATCCGGCAGCGTCCCGATGCGGATGCCCACGTCGATGCCTTCATCGACCAGGTTCACGATCCGGTCCAGGARCAGGCAGGTCGCGTCGACTTCCGGGTAGCGGTTCAGGTATTCGGTAACGATCGGCATCACGTAGGCGGCGCCAAACAGCACCGAAGCCGTGATGGCAAGCTGGCCGCGCGGCGCCGCATGCGCGCCCGTTGCCGCCAGTTCGGCTTCGTCGATCTCGCTCAGCAGGCGGCGGCAGTTCTCGAAGTAGGCCGCGCCGGTGTCGGTCATGCGGACCAGCCGCGTGGTACGGGTCAGCAGGCGCACGCCCAGGTGCGTTTCCAGCTCGTTGACGATGCGGCTGACCACCGATAGCGAGATATCCAGCTTGCGCGCGGCGGCGGTGAAGCCGCCTGTCTCCACCACGGTGACGAAAGTCTTCATGGCCTGCAGTCGATCCACGCCCGCTCTCCCGGCCCGTGCGGGCGCTTGATAGATGTGGCGGAGTATATAAGGAGTGATACGACGCCGTGCGGGGCGCGGCACATCGACGCGGTCAGCCCCATAAAAAAAGCCATTCCGAAGAATGGCTTTTTACACCCCGCGACATCCACACCACGTTGCTCCTGCCCCGTTGGCTCTATGGCCTGTGTGGGCAATGCTGGAGTCACGCTGCGAAGACCGGCAAGCAAGTCGTTCCAGGCGGCAAAGCCGCTTGTGGTCCAGCTATCGGATTTAATAACTTATGCGCTGCGACTTGTCACGCGACGGATGATACGTACTAGCGTTAAGGCATCGTATGGGGAAAAGCCCCTATTTTCCATCGCTGTTCTCGCGCCAATTTGCGCCGCGGTGTGCATCGTGGGGCGCGCATCCCGCCGGGCGTGCGCTCAGCCCATGGCGTTACCCGAAGATGCGCGCTTCGCCAGCCGTGTCGCGGCGCGTTGGCGCGCGTTCACGGAGCTGGCGTTCCAGTTCGGAGATGCGATGGTCGACACGGGTCCGCTTGCGGTTGCGCCGGATGGCAAGTGCCGTGCACAGCACTACCATAAGGATGCAGCCGAGCTGGGCGAGCTGTATCGGGTCGTATTGCATAGGAATTCCTGGGCATCGTCGCGCGCGGTGGCGCAGTCTGGCGCGCGGCCAGTGACAGTTGGCCGCCAGTGAAATAACGGCAGCGGCGGGAGAATTTTAAGGCATTGCCTGCGCTTGGTGCGCCAGGCAGTCGCCATCCGCCATTTGTTCGCCGGGCGCAACGCCTGGTGCGCTAGCCCACTTTCGAATCACCTCGCCGCAGGTAGGCTCCATACGTCGCGGACAGGTCTGACCCGCTTGCCCGTGCTTTGCGCCTCGCCTATCCCCCGGTGGGCGAGGCGTCTTTCTGCGCCGGCAGGCTCGTGTCGACGGGATTCGGTCCAGCCCCAAGGCGGAACGATGTGTTCCCGGCCCCCCGCGCGGCATGCATGCCGGCGCTGTTC
Organism: Cupriavidus sp. 01L46; assembly: GCF_056399905.1. Taxonomy (NCBI): domain Bacteria; kingdom Pseudomonadati; phylum Pseudomonadota; class Betaproteobacteria; order Burkholderiales; family Burkholderiaceae; genus Cupriavidus; species Cupriavidus sp. 01L46. The sequence goes on along the minus strand of NZ_JBFTSF010000159.1, from coordinate 5,051 downwards.
TTTTTTCGGGGCAGCACGCTTGCTGCGGGATGAAGCGGATCGCGGCTAGGCCAAGCAAGCTAAAGCAGGTTCAAGCAGATGGTAGTCTTTCGATTTTGGCGTCTTTTGGAGTCGCGCGCGCAATGCTTGCCAAATCGGATTTCCTCCGCGTGGTTGCTAACACCCCGCTGGTCTCGATCGACCTGCTCGTCACCGATGTGCAAGGCCGGGTGTTGCTTGGCCGGCGCCGTAACCGGCCTGCCCAAGGGTCGTGGTTCGTGCCGGGCGGGCGCATCCGCAAGGACGAAGGCCTGGATGCCGCGTTCCGGCGCATCGTGGCGGACGAACTCGGCCTCACCGGGGTCGAGCGCAGCGATGCCGCGCCGCGCGGCGTGTTCGAACATCACTATCCGGACAACTTCGCCGCAGAGCCCGGCATCTCCACGCACTACGTGGTGCTCGCCTATGCGTGGACCATGCCCGGCGGCGCGCCGCTCGGGCAACCTGACCAGCACAGTGAGTATTGCTGGATGACGCCGGCCGAGCTGCTGGCGCATGGCGAGGTGCACGAGAACACAAGGGCATATTTCCGCTGACCGGGGCCGGCTGCGGGACGGCCCCGGCGCTTCGCGCCGGCATGGCGTCGGCCAGGGTCAGGCGGCCAGCGGAATCAAGCGCGCATCGCTCTCGGTTTCCGCTTCGCCCTGTGCTTCGGCTTGTGTTTCGGCTTGTGCTTCGGTTTGCAGCCCGGGCGCCACGATCGCCGCTTGCGCCAGCCGCTCGTTGCCGTGGGCAAGGGCTTGCGCGACGATGGCGCATTCGGTGCGCAGGTACTCCGCGAACGGTGCGCCGACTTCCGCGTGGCGCAGCGCGAACTCCACGGTGGCCTTCAGGTAGCCCAGCTTGCTGCCGCAATCGAAGCGGCGCCCCTCATAGCGGTAGGCCAGCGCCTGTTCGCGCGCCAGCAGCGCCTGGATGGCGTCCGTGAGCTGCAGCTCGCCGCCGGCGCCCGGCTTGAGCGCGTTGAGGAATTCAAAGATGCTGGGCATCAGCACGTAGCGCCCCACCACCCCAAGGTTGGACGGTGCCACTTCCGGCGCAGGCTTCTCCACGATGCCGGACATCTTGAAGATGCGATCGTCCCAAGGCTTGCCGTCGATCACGCCATAGGCGCGTGAATCCTGCGGCTGGATCTCCTCCACGCCGATGACGGAGCTGTGATAGTGGTCGAACACCTCGATCATCTGCTTGAGCACGGGCGTGCGCGCGTCCAGCAGGTCGTCGGCGAGTATCACGGCGAAGGGCTCGTCCCCGATCAGCTTGCTGGCGCAGCGCACCGCGTGGCCCAGTCCCAGGGGCTCTGCCTGCCGCACATAGAAGCAATCCACGTGGGCCGGCTTGATGCCGCGCACCAGGTCCAGCAATTGCTGCTTGCCGCGCGCCATCAGTTCGGCCTCGACCTCGTAGGACTTGTCGAAGTGATCCTCGATGGCGCGCTTGCTGCGCCCCGTCACAAAGATCAGCTCGGTAATGCCCGCGGCCATCGCCTCTTCCACGGCGTACTGGATCAGCGGCTTGTCGACCACCGGCAACATCTCTTTCGGGCTGGCCTTGGTGGCCGGCAGAAATCGCGTGCCGAGGCCGGCCACCGGGAACACGGCTTTCCTGATCTTGAGCATGAAACTACCCCCGTCGTCTGGTTTGAAAGGCTTGGCGTCTTGCCGGTCGGTTGCCTTGGCGCGCGCGGCTGCTGCCGCATGGCATGGTCCCGGAGCCAGCCGTGGCGAAGCCAGCGTATCGCTGCGCGGCGCGCGCCATCTGCCAACAGTTCGCTGTATTCCGACAGCGCATGCATCGCGCCGCCCTGGCCTTGCGCGAGGGGCATACATTGTGGCCAATAGGAAGGGGAAGGCGCCAACAGGGAAGCCGGCAGCGCCATCGATGGTGATCGATGGCGAGCTCAGCGGCGCGTTCGCCCGCCTGCACGCCAACGCAAGCTGATGGAAACACGATGAACTGGTACCGGATCACAGACCTCGGCGATGCCGCGGTGACGCTGCCGCTGGCGCTGACCACCGGCCTGTGGCTGCTGCAAGGCACCGGGTGGCGGGTGGCGCTGCGCTGGGCCCTGTGCTTGGCGGCGGCCGCGGCGCTGGTGCTGGCCAGCAAGCTGCTGCACACCGGCTGCGGCACGGTGCTGGAGCGCTTCGACATGCGCGTGATCAGCGGCCACGCGATGCTCTCGTCGGCGGTGTGGTCCGTGTTCCTCGGCTTGCTGTTGCGCAGCTTCCGGGCCTCGTGGCGCCAGGCCGGCTTCGTGCTCGGCTTGATGCTGGCGGCCTTGATCTGCTTTAGCCGCGTGCGCCTGGGCGCGCATACGCCGGCCGAGGTCATCGCCGGGTGGCTTCTGGGCGGCGCCGTGGCGTTCTGGGTGCTGCGCGCCTGCCAGGGCGCGCCGAAGCGGCTGGGCAAATGCCTGATCGCCGGCGTTGCCCTGCTCGGGCTCTGTACGGTGGCTTACGGACGCCATGCGCCATTCCAGCAGATCATCTGGCACTACTCGCCGTATTACGCCCCGGTGATTTGCTACTAGTGCCGCAGGTGCCTGCGGCCCTGGCTTCGTCCGATAAACACTAAATCCTGGCGGCCAGAGCCAGGGGCGTGCGGGTAAACTTCTATCCGGCGTGCTCACCACCGTGGTGCGCCAGGCTTCGTTCGGCCCGGACCCTGCCAGCTACGCCGGAGGGCTCACTCAACCCCGCCGCGGCTGTGGTCTTGCAGGCCGCGCGTCTCACATGCCCTGCGTTACGGTCATGCTCCGGCTGGCCGCGCCAGGAGCATCGCGAATAAATCGCCTCCGCCAGGGGCTGCATGAGYATGGCGCGTCCAGCGCCCGCCAGTTTTCCATTCATTCGGGGGCCTACGGGGTCCGTGCGTTACCGCGTTACTGTTGCGCCCGCGTTGACCCGACGCAGGCCAAACGATGGGGAAGCCATGTCGACGCTTACCAGCCCGAACCCGGCCCCGGCTGCAGGGAGCCCTTGGATACGCGTTGCTTTGCAGCGCGCCGGCATCCTGTTGCTGCTGTTGTTTGCCATCGCGGGTTGCGGAGGTGACCGCAGCGGCGACGCCACCAGCGCAACCCCCGCGGCGACCCTGCAGCCAGCGGACGTCACCTGGACGCTGTGCGCCTCGGAATACCAGATCTGCGCCTTCACCGGCACCCACCAGGTCAAGTACGGCACCGATACCCAGTACGTCATCAAGACCTTCACCGGCGGCACCAGTTGCGACAACGGCGTGTTCGGGGACCCCGCATCCGGGTTTGCCAAGAGTTGCTGGTACGACTCCGGCACGAGCGGCTCGACGACGCCCCCGGCCACCAGCACCTGGGTTGCCTGCAGCTCGGAAAACGGCTTCTGCAGCTTTACCGGCACGCGCCAGGTCCGCTACGGGACCGCCACGCAATACGTCACCCTGGCCTTCACCAATGGCGTGGCCTGCAACAACGGCGTGTTCGGCGACCCCGCGCCCGGCTTCGGCAAGACGTGTTCGTATGAGGACACCGGCACCACCACGCCAACGACGCCCACCACGCCCACGACACCCACCACCCCGAATACGCCAGTGACGCCAACGGGCAGCGGCATGCTCAGTTGCACCGCGCCCGCCGGCAGCGTCGCCGCGGCGGGCGGTGGCGATGCCATCGAGATGGATACCCCGGGCGGCGATGGTACGCGGATGTTCGCCTCGGGCAGTACCTTCCAGGTGAGCGTGACCACCCGCGCCGGCAGCGCGGACACGGTGAACTGGCAGATCTCCGACACCTGGAACAAGGTGCGCGCCAGCGGCCAGTTCCCGGTCGCCGCCGGCGCGATCGTGTCGACGCTGAACTGCACGTCCACGCTGTCAGGCTACTTCGCCGGATCGGCAAGCCTGGCCTCCGGCGCGGGCTCGCTGCTCGCACGCGGCACCCGGCCCGGCGGCATTGCGACATTCGGTGTACTGCCCGACGTCTCTTCGGTGCTCCCAGCGGTCAGCTACGCCAGCCAGGACCTGCACCGCTTCGGCGGGCAAGGCGCGGCCTACCTGCTGCCCGGCCAAGGCTGCTGCGATGGCGACGGCTATCGTCCGCTCTATCCCGCGCTGGGCCTGTCGTGGGTCAACGACAACCGCAACTGGTACGTGGAAGAGCCCAACGGCCCCAATACGTTCAATCCCGCGGTGGACCACCTCGCCTCGTACTTCAAGCCCGGCGACCTGATGCGGCTGATCCAGCTCGATGGCATTCCCGCCTGGGCAAGTCCCACCGGCGTGGCCACCCACAGCTACGCGCCGAAATCCTTGCCGGCCTACCAGGACTACATGACCCGGGTGGGGCAGGAGTCGAACACGGTGCGGACCCGGTATTTCCCCGCGCAATCGGCCAACTACTATCAGGTGACCTGGGAACCCGACTACAACGGCGGCCTGCCGTGGCTGGATACCGATACCAACTTCACCGCGATGTACAAGGCCACCTTCCAGGGCGTCCACAGCACCGACCCGAGCGCGGTGATCATGGGCACCACCAACGCCATGGTGCGCGAGAACACCGTCTGGCTGAACCGGCTGGCGCCGCTGGGTTTCGCCCAGTATCTCGACGGCGTGACGGCGCACGGCTACTACGACGTAGGCACTTCGCCATCGCATCCGCCAGAGCGCCTGGTCGGCAACAGCGATCCTTCCAACGCCGCCAACGCGCTGCCGGCCGCCATGCGCGAACTGCGCCATGCAGTCGCGACCCAGCTCAAGCGCGGCGCGCGGCTGTTCGTCACCGAGACCGGCATCAGCTACGACCTMGGCTCTGCATACGGCCCGAACTACCCGACGCAGAACGTCCTGTACGCACATGGCGCGGTGGTTGCCCGCACGCACCTGATATTGCTAGGAGAGGGCGCGGACGTGACTTATATGTTCTACGCCACGGACATCCCCACCGACGCTGCCGGCTACGGCTTGTTCTTCGACCTGGTCAACCCGCAAGGCACCTACGGCCCCGCCAAGATCAGCCCGAAGCCCGCCGCGCTGGC
>NZ_JBFTSF010000158.1:0-30231 GCF_056399905.1 Cupriavidus sp. 01L46 | reverse complement strand
CGCTGATCGCGCTTAACGACGGCCAGCGACCGGTGATCGGCATCATGGACCAGCCGTTCACGCGCGAGCGGTTCAGCGGCGATGGCAGCCAGGCATGGCTCAACGGCCAGCCCCTGCGTACCCGGCCGTGCGCCGACCTGGCGCAGGCCAAGCTGATGTGCACCACGCCGGAGATGTTCGAGGACGCGGCGCAGTTCGCCGCCTTTCGCCGCGTGGCGGACGCCGCCCGCATGCAGCGCTATGGCGGCGATTGCTACGCCTACTGCATGGTCGCGGCGGGCCATGTCGATGCGGTGGTCGAGGCTGGCCTGAAGGCCTACGACGTGCAGGCGCTGATTCCCATTGTGGAGGGAGCGGGCGGCGTTATCACCAGTTGGACCGGCGGGGATGCACAGCAGGGCGGCACCGTGGTGGCCTGCGGCGACCCGCGGCTGCACCAGCAGATACTCGCGCTGCTGAATGCGCCTGCTTGAGCACTCGCGTGGCCCGGTGGCATCGGCCGGGCTTGCTATCATGCTGGCCGCAATGTCCGGCGCGGAAAAAAACGGCCCAGCCAGCACGGCCATCCCGGCCCGGACTTAACCATGCAGTAGGGAAGAAACCAGAAACATGATGTCAAACGCTTGCGGCCTAGATTTCGGCACGTCCAATTCCACGGTGGGCTGGTGCCGGCCGGGACAACCCACGCTGTTGCCGCTGGAAGATGGCAAGCTCACGCTACCCTCCGTGATCTTTTTCCATTCCGAGGATCCGCTGGTCAGCTACGGCCGCGCCGCGCTTGGCGACTACCTGGCGGGCTATGAAGGGCGGCTGATGCGCTCGCTCAAGAGCCTGCTCGGCACCTCGATGATGGAGGACAGCACCGAGGTCATGGGGCAGGCCATGCCGTTTCGCAAGCTGCTCTCGCACTTCATCGGTGAGCTCAAGCAGCGCGCCGAGACCTCGGCCGGCGCCAGCTTCGACAAGGTCGTGCTGGGCCGCCCGGTGTTCTTCATCGACGAAGACACCAAGGCCGACCAGCTCGCCGAGCAGACGCTGCGCGAGATCGCGGCGGATGCCGGCTTCAAGGACATCGAGTTCCAGTATGAGCCGATCGCCGCGGCCTTCGATTATGAAGCCACGATCGTGCGCGAGGAACTGGTGCTGGTGGCCGACATCGGCGGCGGCACCTCCGACTTCTCGCTGGTGCGCCTGTCGCCCGAGCGGGCCGGCAAGGTCGACCGGCGTGGCGACATCCTGGCCAACGGTGGCGTGCACATCGGCGGCACGGACTTCGACAAGAGCTTGAGCCTGGCGAGCGTGATGCCGTTCCTGGGCCTGGGCAGCGAGCTGCGCAACGGCAAGGCRATGCCTTCGGGCCAGTATTTCGACCTGGCGAGCTGGCATACCATCAACCTGGTCTACACCCGCAAGGCGTGGTCGCACGTGATGGACAACTATCGCGATGCCGCCGACAAGATAAAGCTGGACCGCCTGATCAGCCTGATCAAGCAGCGCGCCGGCCACTGGCTCGCGATCCAGGTGGAAGCCGCCAAGATCGCCTTGTCGGGCGAGCCGCAGACGCAGCTCGACCTGGGGCGCATCGCCCCGGGCGAGACCATGGCGATCAGCCGCGCTGACTTTGACCTGTCCATTGCGAAGCTGGTTGGCAAGACCGAGGTGACGGTGCAGGCGTTGTTGCGGGATGCGGGCGTGCAGGCGGATGCGATCGACACCGTATTGTTTACCGGCGGATCCAGCAGCGTGCCTTTGGCCAAAAGAGCGGCCGGGACCCAAACTCGTATCGCCTTAAGGCGATGCTCAAACATGGGTCCCTCTTTTCCGCTCTTTTGGCCTGCCGACGAGGCGCCCCATAACGGGGGATGCAAACCTTCACGGCTCGCTTCGCATCGCGCTTGGGTGATTTCCGCCTGGAGGCGGGAATCACGGCTACACGAAATCGTTTTCTGCTCTCTCTGGTTTGGTCCCCTCTCCCGCTTGCGGGCGAGCAACCGTGTCAAGTGGGCCGGGGGAGAGGGCGGGCGCTGGCAAGAGCGAGATGGCCTCAAGGACCTTGTGCCCCTGGCCGGGTGCCGTCCGTCATCCCCGCATGCTAATGTCCCATCTTCGCGAATTCGCGTTTTCGAAGAGGCACCACATGCATGCGGCTATCGTCGAAGCCAGCTACGGCTCCGATCCGGTTGGTCTGGTCAGCGGCTTTCGCTTCCTGCCCGGCGAGCCGGGCCAGCCCATCGATTCCGCCGCGGCGGCCGCGTGGCTCGGGYAGCCCCCGTCGGGCGACGAGTTTCTTTGGCTGCACTTCAATCTGTCGCATAGCGCGTGCGAGCGCTGGCTCAAGGGCCAGCTCGACCTGCCCGAGGGATTCTTCGAGGCGCTGCGCGAGGGTTCGCGCTCCACGCGCATCGAGCGCCTGGATACGGCGCTGCTTGCGGTKGTCAATGACGTGATTTACAACTTCGGCGTGGCCACCACCGATATCTCCACGCTGTGGGCCTGTGCCGACCGCCGCATCCTGGTGACTGCGCGCATGAAGCCGTTGCGCTCGGTTGACCAGCTGCGCGCCTCGGTGCGCCAGGGCGAGTTGTTCCACACGCCGCTGGCGCTGCTGGTGCATTTGCTGCGCGACCAGGCCGATGTGCTGGTGCGCATCGTGCGCGAAACCAGCGTGACCGTGGACCAGGTCGAGGATCGCCTGCTCTCGCATCGTCTGCATGGCAACCGCGCGGAGCTTGGCTCCATGCGCCGCGGCCTGGTGCGCTTGCAGCGGCTGCTCGCGCCCGAGCCTGGCGCGCTGTTTCGCTTGCTCAACCGGCCTCCAGCCTGGCTGCAGGATCAGGACATCCAGGATCTGCGCTCCTCCACCGAGGAGTTTTCGCTGGTGCTGAGCGACCTGGCCGCGCTGGTCGAGCGCATCAAGCTGCTGCAGGAAGAGATCGCGGCCAAGCTCAACGAGCAGACCAACCGCACGCTGTTCACGCTGACGCTGGTCACCGTGCTGGCGTTGCCGATCAACATTGTCGCCGGCTTCTTCGGCATGAATGTGGGCGGGATTCCGCTGGCGGACCATCCGCACGGTTTCTGGGTGCTGGTGGTGCTGGTGGCCAGCTTCACCGTGCTGGCGGGGCGCTGGGCCTTCCGCAAGCAGGGTAGTTACTGAGCGCGCTGGCAATGCGTCACGGGCGCGTCACATCTCACGGTTAGCCTGCCAKTCACCACGTTGTTGCGAACAGGAGTTAGCGATGAGACCAGACGAGAACGCGCTGATTCGGCGTATCCACCGCGAGGTGGCCGATCACTATGACGAAGAACTCGAACTGGAGCTGGAAKACCACCATGTCGATACGCTGTTCGGCGAAGCCGGTGGCGGCCTGGACGACGACGAGCGGGCTGCGCGACGGCTTTACTTCCGCGAGCTGTTCCGCCTGCAGGGCGAGCTGGTCAAGCTGCAAAGCTGGGTGGTGGAGACCGGCCACAAGGTTGTGATCCTGTTTGAAGGGCGCGACGCGGCCGGCAAAGGCGGCGTGATCAAGCGCATCACCCAGCGGCTCAACCCGCGCGTGGCCCGGGTGGCGGCGCTGCCAGCGCCCAACGACCGCGAACGCACCCAGTGGTATTTCCAGCGCTATGTCTCGCACCTGCCGGCGGCGGGCGAGATCGTGCTGTTCGACCGCAGCTGGTACAACCGCGCCGGCGTGGAGCGCGTGATGGGCTTTTGCACCGACGACCAGTACGAGGAGTTTTTCCGCTCGGTGCCGGAGTTCGAACGCATGCTGGTGCGCTCCGGCATCCAGGTGATCAAGTACTGGTTCTCGATCTCGGACGAAGAGCAGCACCTGCGCTTCCTCTCCCGCATCCACGATCCGCTCAAGCAGTGGAAGCTCAGCCCGATGGATCTCGAATCCCGCCGGCGCTGGGAGGACTACACCCGCGCCAAGGAAATCATGCTGGAGCGCACGCATATCGACGAGGCGCGGTGGTGGGTGGTGCAGGCGGTCGACAAGAAAAAGGCGCGCCTCAATTGCATCCATCACCTGCTGCAGCAGATGCCTTATGAAGAGCGCGCGCAGCCGCCCGTGGTGCTGCCGCAGCGCGAGCGGCACGATGACTACTCGCGCCAGCCGGTGCCCGACAACATGATCGTGCCGGAAGTCTACTGAACCGTCTTGTTCGCGCGCCGCCAGCCCTTGCGCTAGCACGGGTCGCCGCCGTAGCCGGCGATCTCGCACGGCGTCCACGCGACCGCGTGCGGCCAGCGCTGCCCTGCCTGGTTCCGGCTATTCTCAGTGAAGGCTCGCTACAGGAGGTGATCCTTGTTCGGCACCTGGGCTTGGGTTATCGGCGCGTTGCTCGTCACCATGGGCTTGATCAGTTCGCAGGTAAAGCGGCTGCCGCTATCGGCGTCGGCGCTTTACCTGCTGTTCGGCATCGGGCTCGGGCCATGGGGGCTTGGCCTGATCCGGGGCGATGTGACGGATCGCGATCATGCGGCTGCGCTGGAGATCGTGACGGAGATCGCCCTGCTGGTATCGCTGTTCGCGGTGGGGCTGCGGCTGCGTGTGCATCCGCGCGATCGCCTCTGGCGCGTTGCGCTGCGGCTGGCCACGGTGGGCATGCTGCTGACCATCGCCATGCTGTTTGCGATTGGCTTCTGGGTCATGGGCTTGCCTGCGGGCGTGGCCTTGCTGCTAGCGGCCATCCTGGCGCCAACGGATCCGGTGCTGGCCTCCGACGTGCAGGTCGAGAATACGCAGGACCGCGACCGGATGCGCTTTAGCCTGACCGGGGAGGGCGGGCTCAACGACGGCGCCGCGTTTCCCTTCGTCATCCTCGCGCTTGGCCTGATGGGCGCGCAGGATGCCGGCATTGGCTGGCAGCGCTGGCTGTGGGTCGACCTGCTGTGGGCCTCCCTGGCAGGCCTGGCCCTGGGCTGGAGCATGGGCTGGCTGTGCAGCCGCGCGGTGCTGGCCCTGCGCAAGCGCCGGCATGGCGCGGCCGGCATGGAGAGCTTCTTCGCCGTCGGCCTGATCGGGCTGGCTTACGGCGCCGCGCTGGCCGTGCACAGCTATGGCTTCCTGGCGGTGTTTGCCGCGGGCATGGCCATGCGCCACGTCGAGCACCAGGAGAACCAGGACGTCGAGGCCGACGAAGTGCTGAGCGCGACCGTGTTCTCGGAGCAGGAGAGCACGGCCGTGCAGCACGACAAGGCTGCCGCCTACCTGGCACACACCGTCAGCGAGTTCTCGCTGGACCTCGAGCGGCTAGCCGAGCTTAGCGTGATGGTGGCGGTGGGCGCGCTGCTCTCCATACGGATGCTGCGCTGGGAGTACCTTGGCCTAGGGCTGGCGCTGATCCTGGTGGTGCGCCCGCTGGCCGTGGCGATCTCCACCATCGGAGCGGCGCTGCAGCCGCCGCAGCGCCGGCTCATTGCCTGGTTTGGTGTGCGCGGCATCGGCTCGGTCTACTACCTGGCCTATGCGCTTGCGCATGGCGCGGATTTCCGCCACGGCGCCATGCTGGCCGACGCCACGCTCTACGTGGTGGTGCTTTCGGTGGTGCTGCATGGCTCATCGGCCACACCCCTGATGGCGATGTACCGGCGCTGGCGCGGCGCCGCCAAGGCCTGAATCCGTTGGCTCGCGCATCGGTTCGGGCACTCGCCGGCGGCATTTCCCCTCGTTAAAGCTCTTGTCCCGGATGCCGTTATTTGTGTGGCTTAGGCTTCGTGCGCCCAGGCCGGCATCCACATAACAAGAATCGGAGCTTTAGAACATGAGGGGTCCTCTCTTCCGCCAACGCGCAAGCCAGCTCGCTGCCCTGCTGGCCGCCATGTCCGTCGCCGCCTGCGGTGGCGGTGGCGGCGATGCGCCCGCTGCCGCCCAGACAAGCGCGAGTCCTTCCGTGCCGGTCGCCAGCGCGCCGGTGCCGCCCACGCTGGCGCCGGCCTGCGGCGGCTGCAGCGCCGTGGATGCCAGCAATTACTCGGGCTCTGGCGTCGGCGTCTGGTCCGCCTCCAACACCACCGGCGCGCCGGCCGATGTGCCCGTTGCCATCGGCGGCGTGAACGGCAAGGCCGTGACGCTGCTCTACACCAACGGTGCCACGGCGCAGGCCATGCCGGCCGGCTTGTCGCTGTCGGTGATCCAGTCCGTGCTGGGCAATCTCTCGATTCAGTCGGTCTCMACCGGGCAGGACGAACAGACGATGCGCGACATTGCCGAGTTCAATCGCACCGGCTGGGCAGCACTGGCCGGCGGCAAACAGGTGGCCAGCCTTTCCGAGATCGCGCCGCCACCGCCGCTCGCTTCCGTGCTCAACGATACCAAGAGTTGGTATCACACCGACGGCACGCGCCGCGCGGCCACGCTGGTCAAGCAAGTGAGCACGGGAGACGCCACCACCGTCAACATCTGGGTGGAGACCACCGAGTCGGTGCCTGGCAAGGTCACCGGCACCCTCGTCGACACGCTGGCTGCCGCCTTCGCCAGCGGCGGCGGCATTTACGACATGCTGACCTCGGTCGGTGGCCCGCTGTGGGGTACGCACAGCTACAACAACCTCATCGCGGGCAGCGGCCAGCCGGTGGATATCGTCGTGCTCAACTTCGACAACAACGGCAAGCCATTCGGCACCGTGGGCTATTTCTGGGGCCTGCACAACCTGAAGGCCACCTCGGATTCGCGCAGCAACGAGTCGCTGTCGCTCTATCTCGATTCCGAGACCCTGTACCTGGGCGGCGCCGAAGGCCTGAAGTCGATGAAGATGACGATGGCGCACGAGGGGATGCATATGCAGAACTTCTACCGCCGCGGCGTCAAGGCCGGCCAGCAGTACGCATTCGATAGCTGGCTGGAAGAAATGTCCGCGATGATGATGGAGGACTTCGCCAGCCAGACCATCGACCCCACCTACAACGCGATCCGCGACGTGCGCTTCAGGGACTACGTGAGCTACGGCAATGGCAACTTCAACTGCAATATGCTGAATTTCACCGGTTTCGGCGCCACCTGCGAGAGCTATTCGGTGTCGGGCAGCTTCGGCGGCTTCCTGGACCGGCAACTCGGCCTGGCCTTTTACAAGGACCTGCTGGGCCGGACTTCCAGCGCGGACTCCAAGACCGTGCTCGACCAGGCCATCAAGGCCGCGCGCCCGGACTCCGGCTTCAGCCAGGAACTGTTGCGCTGGAGCGTCACCAGCAATTCGCTGATGCCAGCCGCGACGTCGCCGGCGCGTTACGGCTACCCGGCGCGTATCGATGGCGGCTTTACGCTCCCGCTGATCGATCCGGACCTGTTCCGCGCCTCGCGCAAGCTGCCGGTGGCCGTGCCCGCCACGTTGCAGCCGTACGGTAGTTTCCCGGTGGTTCGCAGCAATGCAGGCGCCACGTTCAACGAGACCGTGCGCGTGCCTGCTGGCGCTACGCTATCCGTAGTGGTGTACTGAACGCGCTAAGCGCAGGCTCGCCGGAGCTTGCTCCGGCGGCTCCCGGGCGGCGATGTTCGCCGCCCGGACTTGTCGATCCAATCAACCTCATGCGCCGAATCCTGCTCCTGATTGCTGCCCTGTCCGTCGTGCTGGCTGCGTGCGTGCACGCGGTGCCGGCCGGCCGGTCCATCGCCTTGACGGGCACGGTGATGGTCAAGGGCAGCGCCCTGTTCCAGCAGCCGGTGCTGGTCACCGCCGATGGCGAGGCATGGGTGCTGGAGAAATTCCCTGTCGGCGAGGCCGAGGCGTTGCGCGGCCAGAAGGTGGGCGTGACCGGCACCGTGCTGCGCGCAAACCAGCCTGGCACGTGGGCGCCGGCCATCCGCGTCGAGCGGATCGAGGCCCTGCCGGACGGCGCGCCTGCGCGCTAGATCCAGCTTGCTCCAGCTTGGTAGCTTGGTCAGTCGCTCGGGCCCGCGCGGTTGGGGAATGCCTCTTCCAGTGTCAATACCGTGCCCGTCAGGCCGCCGTCATAGCCGGGCAGGGCATCCACCACCTGCCGGAAACCGGCGCTCCTGAGTGCCGCCACGGCGCCGGCCAGCGCTGGGCTTTGCAGGCGCTCCCGCTCGATCACGAAGAAATACCGTTCCTTGAGCACCGGCACGAAATCCAGCCCGAAGCGGCGCGCCGCCGTCTCCACGCCGAATCCCGCATCCGCCATGCCGCTGCCAATATAGGCGGCCACCGCGGCGTGCGTGAACTCGCCATTGCTGTAACCCTCGATGCGCCCGCTGTCGATGCCGCGTGCCTTGAGCATCAGGTCCAGCAGCAGCCGCGTGCCGGAACCGGTCTGGCGGTTGACGAAGCGCACGTCGGCGCGGCAGAGATCTTGCAGCGTGGTGACCTGCTTCGGGTTGCCGGGGCGCACGAAGATGCCTTGCGAGCGAACCGMGAGCTGGATCAGGCAATGGGTCTCGGGGCGAATCCATGTGGCAAAGCTCGCCAGCATGTCCCGCTCGAATTCGCCGATCGGCACATGGAATCCGGCTATGTCGCAGGCACCTTGCGCAAGTGCCGCAACCGCCTCAAGGCTGCCGCAGTACTTCAGGTCGTGGCGCACCCCGTGCGCGTCCAGGAAATCATGCAGCGCCGCCACCGCGAAGCCATGGCTGGCGTGCAGGCGCAGCGTGGGGCCGGGTTGGTCCACCAGCTTCTTCAGTTCGATTTCCAGTTCCGAGGCCAGGCTCTCCAGCGTGGGGGACAGCCGCGCGGCAATGCGCTTGCTGGCCCACACCAGTTGCTGCGCCAGCGGCGACAGCGCACTGCCGCGCCCGCGGGTCTTGGCGATCAGCGCGCCGCCGAACAGGGCTTGCGCGTCGCGCAGGATGCCCCAGGCATAGCGGTAGGACAGGCCGGTCGCCTGCGCCGACTGGCTGATGCTGCCGGTGCTTTCGATATGCCCGAGCAAGGTGACCAGGCGGGACACGTCAAGCGGGGCGCTGGCGGCGTCGCTGTCGTCGCGGATTTGGAGGTGGGGCAGGATCGAGATGCGAATCATATGAGAAAAATAGCATATTGCTCGAACGTGGCCAACTGCCTATAGTCCGCTCGAAGAGGCATAGCACCCGATAGAAGCCCGCTTAACTGGCCAGGCGAGATGGGGAATGCCCGTTCAGAGCCCCCAATATATGAAAAAAATAGCATATAACGCGGTCGCCGCAACACGGTGTGCCGCGCCCCGCAGCAAATCCTGGCAAGACGCGCAAGCCAATGCGCCACACCGTCTGCCGCTGGCGTTGCGCTTGAGCGCTTGCGCCGGCCCGCGCTGCGTCACCAGGAGACTCGATGTCTGATTCCGCCGCCAAGCCAGCCGCTAAGCCGGCCACCAACGCCGTGCCCGACCCGGTCGCCCGCATCGTGGCCGCGCGCCGCGACATGCCGGGCGCCTTGCTGCCCATCCTCCATGAGATCCAGGACGCGGTGGGCTACGTGCCCGCCGACGCCTTGCCCGAGATTGCCCGCGCGCTCAACCTGTCGCGCGCCGAGGTGCATGGCGTGGTCACCTTCTATCACCACTTTCGCGACAGCAAGCCGGGCCGGCACGTGGTCCAGGTCTGCCGCGCGGAAGCGTGCCAGTCGGTTGGCAGCGAGGCCCTTGCCGCGTACGCCGAGCGTGCGCTGGGCTGCGGATTCCATGAAACCACCGCCGATGGCGAGTTCACGCTGGAGCCGGTGTATTGCCTCGGCCAGTGCGCCTGTGGCCCGGCCGTGATGATCGACGGGGAACTGGCTGGCCGCGTCACGCCGCAGCGCTTCGATGCGCTGATCAAAGCCTGCACGGGCGTGGCCGAAGACCAGGAGGTGCCAGCATGAGCATCACCGTTTTCGTACCCCGCGATTCCAGCGCGCTGGCCATGGGCGCCGATGCGGTGGCCCGCGCCATCGCGCGTGAGGCCACGGCGCGTGGCGCCAGCATCGAACTGGTGCGCAACGGCTCGCGCGGCATGTTCTGGCTTGAGCCGCTGGTTGAAGTGCAGACCCCCGCAGGGCGCGTGGCCTATGGGCCGGTTACCCCCGAAGATGTCGCCGCGCTGTTCGATGCCGATTTCCTGGCTGGTGGCGCGCATGCGCTGGCGCTTGGGCTCACCGAGGAAATCCCGTTCCTCAAGGGGCAGGAGCGCTTGACCTTTGCCCGCATGGGCATCACCGATCCGCTCTCGCTCGCTGACTACATCGCACACGATGGCTATGCCGGCCTGACCCGCGCGCTGGCGCTGGACGGCGCGCGGATCGTGCAGGAAGTGACCGATTCCGGCCTGCGCGGACGCGGGGGCGCGGCGTTTCCCACGGGCATCAAGTGGCAGACGGTGCGCAACGCGCCGTCGCCCACCAAGTACGTGGTCTGCAATGCCGATGAAGGCGACTCCGGCACCTTCTCCGACCGCATGGTGATGGAAGGCGACCCGTTCATGCTGATCGAAGGCATGACMATCGCCGGCCTCGCCGTCGGCGCGGAGCATGGCTACATCTACGTGCGCTCGGAATACCCGCACGCCATCGCCGTGTTGGAATCCGCCGTCGGCATCGCGCAGGCGGCCGGCTGGCTGGGCGACGATATCCGCGGCAGCGGCCGGCGCTTCCGGCTCGAAGTGCGCAAGGGCGCCGGTGCCTATGTCTGCGGCGAGGAAACCGCGCTGCTGGAAAGCCTGGAGGGCAAGCGCGGCGTGGTGCGCGCCAAGCCGCCGCTGCCGGCCATCGAAGGGCTGTTCGGCAAGCCCACCATCATCAACAACGTGATCTCGCTGGCCACCGTGCCAGTGATCCTCGCGCGCGGCGCGCAGTTTTATCGCGACTTTGGCATGGGCCGCTCGCGCGGCACGCTGCCGTTCCAGATCGCAGGCAATGTGCGCCAGGGTGGGCTGGTGGAGAAGGCCTTCGGCGTGACCCTGCGCGAACTGCTTGAGGACTACGGCCAGGGCACGCGCAGCGCACGGCCCATCCGCGCGGTGCAGGTGGGCGGCCCGCTGGGTGCGTACCTGCCGGTGTCGCGGCTGGATACGCCGATGGACTATGAAGCCTTCGCCGCGTTCGGCGCGGTGCTGGGGCACGGCGGCATCGTGGTGTTCGACGACACCGTCGACATGGCCAGGCAAGCCCGCTACGCAATGGCATTCTGCGCCATCGAATCCTGCGGCAAATGCACGCCGTGCCGGATCGGCTCCACGCGCGGCGTCGAGGTGATCGACAAGATCATCGCGGGCGACCAGCCGGTGAAGCACGTCAAGCTGGTGCGCGACCTGTGCGACACCATGCTGGGCGGATCGTTGTGCGCCATGGGCGGCATGACGCCGTACCCGGTGCTGTCGGCGCTAGACGCATTCCCGGAAGACTTTGGCGTGGCAGTGCCAGCCAAAGCAGCCTGAGCGCAGCGCCACAGCCTATCGAACCGGCGCTGCCACTGCGCCACTCTGAATCACCAGTACGCGGCCCAGGCCGCAGCGGGAGCCCGCCTTGAACACACGCAACGAAATCGACTTCGGCACGCCGGCCAGCGATTCGCAACAGCAGGTCACCCTTGAGATCGACGGCGTCGACGTGACCGTGCCCGCCGGCACCTCGCTGATGCGTGCCGCCGTGCAAGCCGGCGTGAACGTGCCCAAGCTGTGCGCCACCGATAGCCTCAAGTCCTTCGGCTCCTGCCGCCTGTGCCTGGTCGAGATCGAAGGCCGGCGGGGCTTCCCGGCCTCGTGCACCACGCCGGCCGAAGCCGGCATGAAGGTGAAGACGCAAACCGACAAGCTGGCCGACCTGCGCCGCGGCGTGATGGAGCTGTACATCTCCGACCATCCGCTGGACTGCCTGACCTGCCCCACCAACGGCAACTGCGAGCTGCAGGATATGGCCGGCGTGGTCGGCCTGCGCGAAGTGCGCTATGGGTACGACGGCGCCAACCACCGCGCCGAGGCCAAGGACGAGTCCAATCCGTATTTCACCTACGATCCTTCCAAGTGCATCGTGTGCAACCGCTGCGTGCGTGCCTGCGAGGAGACCCAGGGCACCTTCGCGCTCACCATCAGCGGCCGCGGCTTCGATTCGCGCGTGACGGCGGGGCAGGGCGACAGCTTCATGGATTCCGACTGCGTGTCGTGCGGCGCCTGCGTGCAGGCATGCCCCACCGCCACGCTGGCCGAGACCTCCATCATCCGCATGGGGCAGCCGGAGCACAGCAAGGTCACCACTTGCGCATACTGTGGCGTGGGCTGCGCCTTCAAGGCGGAGATGAAGGGCAATGAAGTGGTGCGCATGGTGCCGTACAAGGACGGCCAGGCCAACGAAGGCCACTCGTGCGTGAAGGGCCGCTTCGCCTTTGGCTATGCGACCCACAAGGACCGCATCCTGAACCCGATGATCCGCGCCAGGATCACCGATCCGTGGCGCGAAGTGTCGTGGGAAGAAGCGATCAGCCACGCGGCCTCCGAGTTCAAGCGCATCCAGGCCAAGCATGGCCGCGACGCCATCGGCGGCATCGTGTCCTCGCGCTGCACCAACGAGGAAGGCTACCTGGTGCAGAAGCTGGTGCGCGCCGCCTTCGGCAACAACAACGTCGATACCTGCGCGCGGGTTTGCCACTCGCCCACCGGCTACGGCCTCAAGCAGACGCTGGGCGAATCCGCCGGCACGCAGACCTTCCGCTCGGTGGAGAAGGCGGACGTCATCATGGTGATGGGCGCCAACCCAACCGACGGCCACCCCGTGTTTGCCTCGCGCATGAAAAAGCGCCTGCGCGCCGGCGCCAAGCTGATCGTGATCGATCCGCGCCGCATCGACCTGGTCGATTCGCCGCACGTGCGCGCCGACTTCCACCTGCAATTGCGTCCCGGCACCAACGTGGCGGTGGTGACGTCGATGGCTCACGTGATCGTCAGCGAAGGCCTGATGGCCGAATCGTTTATCGCCGAGCGTTGCGAGGACCGCGCGTTCCAGCAATGGCGCGACTTCGTCATGCTGCCGGAGAACTCGCCGGAAGCCATGGCCGAGATCACCGGCATTCCCGCCGGGCAACTGCGCGGCGCGGCGCGCCTGTATGCCACCGGCGGCAATGCCGCGATCTATTACGGCCTGGGCGTGACCGAACATGCGCAGGGCTCGACCACCGTGATGGGCATCGCCAACCTCGCCATGTGCACGGGCAATATCGGCCGCGAAGGCGTGGGCGTGAACCCGCTGCGCGGACAGAACAACGTGCAGGGCTCGTGCGACATCGGCTCGTTCCCGCATGAACTGCCGGGCTACCGCCACGTGTCGGATTCCACCACGCGCGGGCTGTTCGAATCCGCGTGGAATGTGGAGATCAGCCCGGAGCCGGGCCTGCGCATTCCCAATATGTTCGAGGCCGCGCTGTCCGGCAGCTTCATGGGCCTGTACTGCCAGGGCGAAGACATCGTGCAGTCCGACCCGAACACGCAGCACGTGTCGGCGGCGCTGTCGGCCATGGAGTGCATCGTGGTGCAGGACATCTTCCTCAACGAGACCGCCAAGTACGCGCACGTATTCCTGCCGGGCTCGTCCTTCCTGGAGAAGGATGGCACCTTCACCAATGCCGAGCGCCGTATCTCGCGTGTGCGCAAAGTGATGCCGCCCAAGGCCCGCTATGCCGACTGGGAAGCCACCGTGCTGCTGTCCAACGCGCTGGGCTATCCGATGAACTACAAGCATCCTTCCGAGATCATGGACGAGATCGCGCGGCTCACGCCCACCTTCAGCGGTGTCAGCTACCAGCGCCTGGAAGAACTCGGCAGCATCCAGTGGCCGTGCAACGACGCCGCGCCCGAGGGCACGCCGACCATGCACATCGACGCATTCGTGCGCGGCAAGGGCAAGTTCATCATTACCCGCTACGTACCCACCAACGAGCGCGTGAACCGCAAGTTCCCGCTGATCCTCACCACGGGCCGCATCCTGTCGCAGTACAACGTGGGCGCACAGACACGCCGCACCGAGAACGTGATGTGGCATGACGAGGACCGCCTGGAGATCCATCCGCACGATGCCGAGGAACGCGGCATCAAGGACGGCGACTGGGTCGGCGTGCAAAGCCGTGCGGGCGAAACCGTGCTGCGCGCCATTGTCAGCGAGCGCATGCAGCCGGGCGTGGTGTACACCACCTTCCACTTCCCGGAGTCCGGCGCCAATGTGATCACCACGGACAACTCGGACTGGGCGACCAACTGCCCCGAGTACAAGGTCACCGCGGTGCAGGTCATGCCGGTGGCGCAGCCGTCCGAATGGCAGCGCCAGTACCGCGATTTCCACGATCAGCAGATGCAGTTGCTGCAGGCGGCCAGCGCCGAGGCAGGGTCGGCATGACACTCTGCGAGCTCGCCATGGCCGACGCCGAACCGGTCACCCACAGCACCTTCGAGGTCAGCCGCAGCCGCCTGGGCGAGCTGGCGCTGGAGGCCGACGAAATTGCCGAGGAAGTACCGGTTGCGCTCGAATACAACGGCATCTCGCATGCGGTCATGCTGGCCTCGCCGGCCGATCTCGAAGACTTCGCGTTGGGCTTCAGCCTGAGCGAAGGGCTGGTGGCCAGCCCGCGCGACGTTTATGAGATGGAGACTGAGGTCCGCCCAGAGGGTATCGCGGTGCGGTTGCGCATCGCGGCGCAAGCCTTCGCCGCGCTCAAGGATCGGCGCCGCGCCATGGCGGGCCGTACCGGCTGCGGCCTGTGCGGCACCGAATTGCTGCAGGAAGTCATGCGCKCCCCGGCACCCGTCAGCAGCGGCGCCAGCTTCAGCGACGAGGCGATGTACGCCGCATTCGCGCAGTTGCAGACCCGGCAGGAACTGCTGCGCCACACCGGCGCCACGCACGCCGCCGCCTGGCTGCGCGCCGACGGCCAGGTCGCGCTGGTCCGCGAAGACGTGGGCCGCCACAACGCGCTCGATAAACTGATCGGCGCGCTGGCACGCACCGGCGAGGACCGCTCGCGCGGCGCCGTGCTGGTGACCAGCCGCGCCAGCTACGAAATGGTGCTGAAGACCGCCAGCGCCGGCGTCGGCGTGCTGGCCGCCGTATCAGGCCCGACCGCGCTCGCGGTACGCCTGGCGATCGATGCCGGCGTCACGCTGGCCGGCTTTGTACGCRCCGGCCGGCACGTGGTCTACTCCCACCCCCAACGTTTGCACAGCAGGACGGAACAGGCATGAACTCCGACAACCTCGTCAAGATGGCGAACCAGATCGGCACCTTMTTCGAAGCCATGCCGGACCGGGAAGAAGCCGTGGCGGATATCGCCAGCCATATCAAGCGCTTCTGGGAACCACGCATGCGGCGTGCTTTGCTGGCGCGGCTGGACGGCAGTGAAGATGCCGGGCTGGATGAGATTGTCCTGTTGGCGGTGACTAGGCATCGGGGGGTGTTGGAGTGAGGGGGGGAGGTCTGTTGGGGGCGGCGCTGTTGCTTTGAACGGCGTTGGTTTTTGCACCCAAGTGCCATACGACATTGCCCTGCAAGGTTGGTCGSTGTTTATTTCATCGGCGATGGWTTTTGYACCCAAGGGCCATACGACATCCCCCTGCGGGGGCTGCCGGTCACTTTTCTTTGACCGGCAAAGAAAACTAACGAAAAGAAAGCCGCCCTGCCGGGGGCAGAGCAATAAGGCTGTTTTTGCCTCTGTGGTTGCGTCGTACGGCCCGGAGTGTTGGCTGGCGTGTCCAACCGGCCCGAAGGACATCGCWACKGCATGACCCAATGGTCACGTGGTGGTGCCCCTGATMGCTTTGCTCGGTGAGCGTTCGGGCATCTGCCGTTCGCGGTGCGCAGCGCCACGACCCTGCCTGCCTTGGTGGTTTCGTGGTTTTGTCTCTGACGGTGGCCGCCCCGCCATTTGATGCCCTGCCGTACCGGCGCGAGCGGCAGCTTGCTACCAACTCCCCTGGCTTCGTGGTGGGCACCGTGGCCCGTCAGCGGGGGCCGCGCTCGCACCTCACAGCGCTTGCCCTCCGAGACAAAACCACGAAACCAGCCACACCCGAAACGGCGCAGCACTTCGCCCCGCGAACGGCAGATGCGGGAATGGTCACCGCAAGCGAGGTCAGGGGCTGCACCACGTA
The DNA here is from genome assembly GCF_056399905.1 of Cupriavidus sp. 01L46. Classification (NCBI taxonomy): domain Bacteria; kingdom Pseudomonadati; phylum Pseudomonadota; class Betaproteobacteria; order Burkholderiales; family Burkholderiaceae; genus Cupriavidus; species Cupriavidus sp. 01L46. The sequence continues at coordinate 14,194 of NZ_JBFTSF010000158.1, read as the reverse complement.
ACCCATGGGTCATGCAGAAGCAACCACCGAGGCCCAAACAGCCTGATTGCTCTGCTCCCGGCAGGGCGGCTTTCTTTTCGTTAGTTTTCTTTGCCGGTCAAAGAAAAGTGACCGGCAGCCCCCGCAGGGGGATGTCGTATGGCCCTTGGGTGCAAAAACCATCGCCGCCCAAAGAAACAGCAACCAACCCCGCACGGCAACGTCGTATGGCACCTCAGGTGCAAAAGCCACCGCAGCCGTAACGGCGTAAAATCCCATTTAACCGTGTGATCGCAGCCATACCTCGTCACCCTTTTACACAAGACTCCCCGCCAAGGGCACACATAATGGCTGCAAAAAAATTAGCACGACCGTTCACAAAATTCCGTTTCGCGGATACTATAGCTTTCGACGGGCTGGAAACATCATGAAGGTGCTCGACCTGCGCTGCGCGCAAGACCATCGTTTCGAGGGCTGGTTTGCTTCGGAGGACGACGCGCAATCGCAGATTTCGCAAAATCTCGTCCAATGTCCGGTCTGCGAAGACCATGCCATCACCCGGCTGCCCAGCGCGCCGCGCCTGAATCTCTCGGGAGCGGCCGCCGCGCCGGCGGGCAAGCCGGCCGGGGTGAAGGCCCCTGCGGCGCCGGCGACACTGCAGTCGCTTTACCTGAAGGCGGTAAGGCAGGTGCTGGCGCAGACCGAGGATGTGGGTGAACGCTTTGCMGAAGAGGCCAGGCGCATGCACTACGACGAAGCGCCGGAACGCGGGATCCGCGGCACGGCGTCGCCGGACGAAGTGCAGGCCCTTGCCGAAGAAGGCATCGATACTTTCCAGCTCGTGGTGCCGGATGCGCTCAAGCAGACGGCTCACTGAATAGCGTCCTGTGCCCAAGGCAGTGTTCTTGCCGGCGCATGACGCGCTAGCTAGAACAAACTGCCGGTCTCACACCGGCATCACTGGAGACGGGCATGGATCTCAACTATTCGGCGTCCGACGATGCCTTCCGCGCCGAAGTGCGCGGCTGGCTGGAGGCCAACCTGCCGGCGGAAATCAGCAGCAAGATTCTGAACCACCGCCGCCCCAACCGCGACGACCTGGTGCGCTGGCACAAGCTGCTGGCGGGCCGTGGCTGGTCCGCGCCGCACTGGCCGGTGCAGTATGGCGGCACGGGCTGGAATGCCACGCAGCGCCACATCTGGGACGAGGAAAATGCCCGCGTCGGCGCGCCTGGCGTGCTGCCTTTCGGCGTGGCCATGGTCGCGCCCGTGATCATGAAGTACGGCAGTGAAGCGCAGAAGAGCTACTACCTGCCGCGCATCCTGGATTGCACCGACTGGTGGTGCCAGGGTTACTCCGAGCCGGGCTCGGGTTCCGACCTGGCGTCGCTGAAGACCCGTGCCGAGCTGACCTCGGACGGCAAGCACTACATCGTCAACGGCCAGAAGACCTGGACCACGCTCGGCCAGCACGCGGACATGATCTTCTGCCTGGTCCGCACCGATTTCGAAGCCAAGAAGCAAGAGGGTATCTCCTTCCTGCTGATCGACATGAAGACCCCGGGCATCACCGTGCGCCCGATCATCATGCTCGACGAAGAGCATGAAGTGAACGAAGTGTTCTTCGACAACGTCCAGGTGCCGGTGGAGAACCGTGTCGGCGAAGAAAACCGCGGCTGGACCTACGCCAAGTACCTGCTCGGCCATGAGCGCACCGGCATCGCCCGCGTGGGCAACTCCAAGCGCGAGCTGGGCTTCCTCAAGCGCGTGGCCAAGCAACAGCAGAAGAACGGCCGCCCGCTGCTGGAAGACCCGCTGTTCGGCGCCAAGGTTGCCGCGCTGGAAATCGAGCTGATGGCGCTGGAGTTGACCGTGCTGCGCGTGGTGTCGAGCGAGAGCGCCGGCAAGGGCCCCGGCCCCGAGGCATCGATGCTCAAGATCAAGGGCACCGAGATCCAGCAGATGCTGACCGAGCTGATGGTGGAGGCCGTCGGCCCCTACGCCCAGCCGTTCGACACCGCCTACCTGGAATGCGAACACGAACACGCGGTGACCGGCTACGACGACGCCGCGCCGCTGGCCGCTTACTACTTCAACTATCGCAAGACCTCCATCTACGGCGGGTCCAACGAAATTCAGAAGAACATCATCAGCCAGATGATCCTGGGGCTGTGAGGAGACACGCGATATGAACTTCAATCTCAGCGACGAACAGAAGCAACTGGCTGACGCCGTCCACCGCTTCATCGACAAAGACTACGATTTCGAGACCCGCAAGAAGGGCATCAAGGCCGAAGCCGGCCATAGCGATGCCGCCTGGGGCGCGCTGGTGGAGCTCGGCCTGACCGCGCTGCCGGTGCCGGAAGCGCAGGGTGGCTTCTCGGGCACGCCCATCGACATGATGGTGGTGATGCAGGAGCTGGGCCGCGGCCTGGTGGTCRAGCCGTACTTCGCCACCGTGGTTGCCGCCTACGCGCTCAAGCTGGCCGGCGGCCAGGACGCGCTGCTGGAGCAGGTTGCCGGCGGCGAGCTGAAGCTGGCCACCGCCTTCAACGAGCCGCATGCCCGCTATGCGCTCAACGACGTGCGCGTGACGGCCAAGGGCGGCAAGCTCAATGGCCGCAAGGTCGTGACGATTCACGGCGCGCAAGCCGGCAAGCTGGTCGTCTCGGCGCGCACCAGCGGCGCCGACGCCGACACCAATGGCATTTCGCTGTTCCTGGTGGACCCGAAGGCGGCCGGCGTCAGCATCACCGACTACCGCACCATCGACAACCTGCGCGCGGCCGATATCACCTTCAAGGACGCACAGGGCGAGCTGCTGGGCACCGAAGGCGCGGCGTTCGCGCTGATCGAGCAGGTGGCTGACTACGCCGCCGTGCTGCTGTGCGCAGAAGCCGTTGGCGTGATGGACACGCTCAACGCCGCCACGCTGGAATACGCCAAGACCCGCCARCAGTTCGGCGTGCCGATCGCGCGCTTCCAGGCGCTGCAGCACCGCATGGTGGAGATGTTTATCCACGCCGAGCAATCGCGTTCCATCACGCTGCTGGCTGCCGCCAAGTTCGACGAGGCCAGCCCGGAAGAACGCCGTCGCTTTGCCTCGGCGGCCAAGGCACGCGTGGGCCAGGCGGCTCGCTCGGTCGGCCAGGAGGCCGTGCAGATCCACGGCGGCATGGGCGTCACCGACGAACTGCCGGCGGCGCACATGTTCAAGCGCCTGACGCTGATCAACACCACCTTCGGGGATGTCGATCATCACCTGTCGCGCTTCGCGGCACAGCCGGGCTTCCTGGAAACGGTCTGATCCAGGTTGAATCAAAGAACCGCGCCGGTTGTCCGAGGCGCGGTTTTTTGTTATGAGTTGACCTCGTATCTTTTGCTGCGATTCTCCCACCTCGCAATTTGCATCTCGCATTCATTGTTGACGGAGCGATTCATGTCCACCCTGTATTTCGAAGATTTCGCCGTCGGCAGCAAGCGCGACCTCGGGTCCCACCTGGTGACGGAGGAGGAGATCCTGACCTTTGCCCGCCAGTATGATCCCCAGCCCATCCACATCGACAAGGAAGCCGCGCAAAAAAGCATCTACAAGAACCTGATCTCCAGCGGCTGGATGACCTGCTCGATCATGATGCGCCTGCTGGTGGACAACATGACCTCCAAGGCCGCCAGCATGGGCTCGCCCGGCGTGGATGAGATCCGCTGGCTCAAGCCGGTCTATGCGGGCGATACGCTGCGCGTGTCGCTGGTGGTGCTGGATGCGCGCGCTTCCTCGTCCAAGCCGGACCGCGGCGTGGTGCACACGCAATGGGAAGCCACCAACCAGCGCGGCGAACTGGTCTGCACCGTCAAGGGCATGGGCATGTACGGACGGCGGCCCGCCTGACGATTCTCAAGCATCATCCCGGCCATCCCGGCTTCTACAGATAACTCGTACAACAAGGAGACACCATGCGTACCATCGCTTCGCTCGAAGAACTGGAAAGCCTGCAGGGCCAGGAAGTGGCCATCAGCGACTGGATCGAGATCACCCAGCAGCAGGTCAACCAGTTCGCCGAAGCCACTGGCGATCACCAATGGATTCACGTCGACGTGGAGCGTGCCCGCCGCGAATCGCCGTTCGGCGGGCCGGTGGCCCATGGCTTCCTGACGTTGTCGCTGCTGCCGGCATTCATGCACAACGCGCTCGATATGCCGGGCGTGAAGATGGGCGTCAACTATGGCCTGAACCGCGTGCGCTTTACCGCGCCGGTGCCGGTTGGCAGCCGCCTGCGCGCCCGCGTGAAGCTGCTCTCGGTGGAGCGCCTGGAGCCTCTGCCGAACACGCCCGCGCTGGTTGGCGCCCAGTCCACCTGGGAAGTCACGGTGGAGCGCGAGGGCAGCGAGCGGCCGGTGTGCGTGGCGGAATCCATCAGCCGCCGCTACTCGTAAGCCAGACTGGCCGCGACGGCCGCCACGGCCGGCGCGGTCTGGTTGAGGTTGTTCCGCCAGGCGCGGTTCAGGCCGGCAAACGCGCGGACGCTATGTCTTGCGGCGAGGCCGCCAGCGCCTTTGCGGAACGCTCGGGATTGATCCAGCACAAGCCAATCACGCCACTTGCCAGCAGCAGCAGGGCGTTGATCGTGAAGCCCGCTTCAAAGCCGCCGTTCATGCCATGGCGCTGCACCAGTTGCCCCACCACCGCCGGCGCCAGGATGCCGGCCAGCGTGATCAGCGCCGTGTGGATCGACAACACGCTGCCGCGCTGGCCCTCCGGCACGATCTGCGCGAGCATGGCCGGGGTCAGGGCGAACGCCACGGGCGGCAGGCATGCCGCCACGGCAATCAGCAAGGTCTTGGGCACTGGCGCCAGCGTGATCGAGGCGATCGCCAGGTACACGCCGCCGCCTGCCAGCGCGGCCACCGAGATGAGCACGCCGCGCGCGAGCCGCGACGATGCGCCTGCGCGCAGCATGCGCTGCGACAACCAGCTGAGGATCAGCGTAACGGGCATGGCCGAGGCCACGATGGCCGCATACCAGCGCCCGGTGGTGACCGGATCGAAGCCCAGGCCTTTTTCCAGGTAGGCGGGCAGCCAGGTCAGCCCCAGCGCCAACGCCCAGTATGCGCAAAAGCCAATGGCCAGGCAGGCCAGCACGGTCGGGTCGCGGAAGATGCGCCGGTAGGGCAGGCGCACGGGCGTGGCCGCGGTGCCGGCGCGTGGTGCGCTTGCCTGCGTGAGCGGTCCCTCGCRTCCCACGCAGAGCCACATTGCGCTCCACGCCATGCCGATGCCGGCCAGGATCATGAAATTGGCGCGCCAGCCCCATCGGATCGTCACCAGCGGGATCAGCAGTCCAGCCAGCAGCAGGCCTACGGTGGCCCCCTGGTTGATCATCGCCACCGGCAGGTTGCGCTTGTGGTCCGGAAACCATTTGAATAGCGCGTGCACGGAGATCGGGAAGGCCGGCCCTTCGGCCGCGCCAAGCAGCATGCGGCACACTAGGATGGTCATGGCCGATCCCGCCAGCGCCAGCGGGACCTGCAGCACGGCCCACGACAAGCCCATCGCCAGCAGCAGCCAGCGCGCGGCCACGCGATTGGACAGAAAGCCGACCAGCACGGTGGATAGCGAGAACAGCCAGAAGAAGCTGCTGGCGATCAGGCCGAACTCGGCCGGCGGCAGCTTCAGGTCTGCCATCAGCGGCACGGCGACCATGCCCAGCACGATCTTGTCGAGGAAGTTGATCAGCGAAAGCCAGGTCAGCATCGAGGCCATGGCCCAGGCGCTGCGTGGCTGGTAGGAGGCAAGTGGTTTCATCGGTCGGCCTTAGGATCGGTTCAACGTGTTGGCTTGGCGCTCGTTTGTCGTGGTGGTCGCTGAATCCAGGTGCTGCTCGATCAGTGCGAGCAGGCGCTCGGGCTGTTCCAGCATCACCAGGTGCCCGCTGTCGATCTCCGCGTAGCTGGCGCCGCTGATCGCCGCGGCGAGCGCGCGGCAATGCGCCGGCGGCACCATCTGGTCGTGGCGCATGCCGATCACGAGCGTGGCGGCGCGGATGCGGGGCAACAGCGGCGTGACGTCGATGACGGCGTCGAGCCCGGCCTGGCGGTCGCTGCCGGGCGCCAGGCCCGCGCCGAAGCGCCGCAGCATGCCCTCGACGGTGGCGTCGTCCATGCACGCGATGAAGCCCTCCGATACGCCATTGAGCAGGAGCATGCGCGCCAGTTGATGGCGGTCCGAGCGCGCCAGCGATTGCCACAGCCTAAATAGCAGGCGCATGCGGCTATCGGTCCGCGCCCAGGCGCCGAACAAGACCAGGCGCCGCACGCGCTCAGGCATCAGCGCGGCCGCGGCGGCGGCCACCACGCCGCCTAGCGAATAACCGACCAGGTCCACGGGCAGGTCGCCCGCCAGCGCCATGCAGTCGCGCACCTGTCCGACCAGCGCATCGAGCGTCAGCGGCGCGCCGTCGTCACGGGTTTCGCCAGAGCCCGCAAGGTCCAGCGCCAGGCAGCGCCTGCGCAGCGCGAGCCCGGGCAGCAGGGCGGCCCAGTTGGTTTCCGCGCTGGAACTGGTGCCGTGTACGAGAAGAGTCGGCCGTCCGGTGCCGGCCTCGATCAGGCTGGTTCGGATAGGCTCCGACGCGATTTCCAGGCGTTGCATGTCGAACTCCCTTGGGTTCTTTTGACGGGCTGCGTACGGTGGATGTCAACGCAATCGATGTCGTTGATGTGGCAGGCGCCGGCGGCCGGGCGATGCTAGGGCCGCTCGCCGGCATGGCGCAGCATGAAGTGCCCCCAGTCCGGCTTGCGCGTCTTCCACCAATAGGCCGTGGCATGGCTCGACCAGTTGTTGATGACCCTGCCGCTGGCCGACTTGTACCAACTGCTGCACGAGCCTGCCCACGCGGTCTGGCCGATGGCCGCCTGCAACGCCTGGTTGAAGCGCGTCACCACCTCCGGGCGCACCTCTATCGAGGCGAAGCGCGCCGCGCGGCAGGCCTGGATGCACTGCAGGACATAGCGCGCCTGGCACTCGAGCATGAAAATGATGGAGTTATGGCCCAGGTTGGTATTGGGGCCGTACAGCACGAACAGGTTGGGAAATCCAGGCGCCGTCATGCCGAGATACGCCTCCGGACCCTCGCGCCACTGATCGGCCAGGGTGCGGCCGTGGCGGCCGGTGATGCGGATCGGCGCGAGGAAGGAGCGGGCGTCGAAGCCGGTGGCGAAGACGATGGCGTCGGCCCGATGCCTGGTGCCGTCGGCGGTGACCACGGCGTCGGCTTCGACGCGCTCGATGCGGGCGGTCTCGACATGGACGTTCGGCCGCTTGAGCGCCTGGTAGAAATCGTCGGAGATCAGGATGCGCTTGCAGCCGATYGGGTAGTCGGGCGTGAGCTTGGCGCGCAGCACCGGGTCGGGAATCATGTGCGCGAGGTAGCGGCGCGCCAGCGTTTCCAGTTCCCGGTTGCGGCCGCTGTCCCGCTGCATGCGCCCGAAGCGCAGTTCACGCTGCAGGTAGAGGTGCCAGCGATGCAGCCGGGCCGTCCACGGGTGGCGTTCGAAGCGCGCTTGTTGTCCGGACGTATAGGCCTCGCCATTGCGCGGCAGCACCCAGTTGGCACTGCGCTGGAATACCGTCAGCTTGCCCGCTTCCGGCGCGATGCGCGGGATGAACTGCAGCGCGCTGGCGCCATTGCCGATCACCGCGACCTGCTTGCCGCGCAGATCGGCGTCATGCCGCCAGCGCGCGGAATGGAAGGCCGTGCCGGCAAAGCGGTCCAGCCCTGCAATGTCTGGCGCCAGCGGGCGGTTGAGCTGTCCGGTGCCGCTGACGAGGATGCGCGCGGCGATGGTGTCGCCGTTGCTGGTGCTCACCCGCCACAGGCAGGCGGCGGCGTCGTAGCGCGCCTCGGTGACCTCCGTGCCGAAACGGATATGCCCGAGCAGCCCGAAGCGCTCGGCGCAGTGCTGCAGGTAGCGATGGATCTCCGGCTGGGGCGAGTATGCGCTGGACCAGTCCGGCTTGGGCGCGAACGAAAAACTATAAAGATGGGAGGGAATGTCGCAGCCGCAACCCGGGTAGGTGTTGTCCCGCCAGGTGCCGCCCACCGTGCCGGCCTTCTCCAGCACGACAAAGTCATGGATGCCGGCTTGCTTGAGCTTGATGCCCATGCACATGCCGGCCACGCCGGCGCCGAGGATGACGATCTGGTCCGCGTCGGGCGTCGTTGACGCTTTCAATGGGCTGTCTCCGTCGTGCTTTTTTATGGGTAGTCGCGGCGCGTGCGGCGACGCCGTGGCCCGCAATCGAGAGGCCACCTTAGAGCCGATTGCGGATTCGGGCAAGTCACGGCGCAACATGCGTGCCGCCATGTGCCCCAATCTGAATCAGCCGGCGGCGGCGCACAGGCTTGGTGCGTGACGCTTGCGCACTATCGTGGTGCGATGGGCGGSCGGGCGGCCTCTGGAGGCACGCCAGGCCGTGTACACAGTCTTGTATACAAGCTTGTATGCCATGGCATGCTAGTTGCAGAAGAGATACCCGGGGTGCGTTGTTCCTTTATCCAACACGACAATCTGGGAGCTGCAATGAAAAGACGTGACATGCTGAAGCTGTCGGCGGTAGCCGCCGCGGCCTTGTTTGCAACGGCAGGCGTGAGCCCGCTGGCATTGGCGCAGTCCAAGGAACCGATCAAGATCGGTATCCTGCATTCGCTGTCCGGCACCATGGCCATTTCCGAGACTTCGCTCAAGGACGTGGCGCTGATGACCATCGACGAGATCAACAAGAGCGGCGGCGTGCTTGGCCGCAAGCTTGAGCCGGTCGTGGTCGATCCCGCTTCCAACTGGCCGCTGTTCGCCGAGAAGGCGCGCCAGCTGATCACCAAGGACAAGGTTGCCGTCACGTTCKGCTGCTGGACCTCGGTCTCGCGCAAGTCGGTGCTGCCTGTTTATGAAGAGCTGAATTCGCTGCTGTTCTATCCGGTGCAGTACGAAGGCGAGGAGATGTCCAAGAACGTCTTCTACACCGGCGCGGCGCCCAACCAGCAGGCCATTCCCGCGGTGGAATACCTGATGAGCAAGGAAGGCGGCGGCGCCAAGCGCTTCTTCCTGCTTGGCACCGACTACGTCTACCCGCGCACCACCAACAAGATCCTGCGTGCCTTCCTGAAGAGCAAGGGCGTGGCKGACAAGGATATCGAAGAGGTCTACACGCCGTTYGGCCACAGCGATTAYCARACCATYGTCGCCAACATCAARAAGTTCTCGCAAGGCGGCAAGACSGCSGTSATCTCCACCATCAACGGTGACTCCAACGTGCCCTTCTACAAGGAGCTGGGCAACGCCGGCCTGAAGGCCAAGGACGTGCCGGTCGTGGCGTTCTCGGTGGGCGAGGAAGAACTGCGCGGCATCGACACCAAGCCGCTGGTGGGCCACCTGGCCGCATGGAACTACTTCATGTCGGTCAAGAACCCTGAAAACGAAGCCTTCAAGAAGCAATGGGCGGCGTGGGTCAAGGCGAACAACCTGCCGGGCGGCGACAAGCGCGTGACCAACGACCCGATGGAAGCCACCTATGTGGGCATCCATATGTGGGCACAAGCTGTCAAGAAGGCCGGTACGACCGATCCCGACAAGGTGCGTGCCGCGATGTATGGCCAGACCTTCAAGGCGCCGGACGGCTTCACCCTGACCATGGGCGAGAACCATCACCTGTACAAGCCGGTGATGATCGGCGAGATCAAGGGCGATGGCCAGTTCACGGTCGTGTGGAAGACGCCCAAGGCCGTGCGTGCGCAGCCGTGGAGCCCGTTCATCGCGGGTAACGAAGGCAAGCCGGACAAGGTGATGTAAGCAGGGCGCCCGCTTGGCGCTCTCCTGCTCTCCCGCTTGCCTCGTGGCTGGTGAGGGAGGGGAGGGAGAGGAGGGCGCCAGGCAGTGTCTTTGCCTCCTCGCATGCTGTCCGCCGCTTCGGTGCGGTGGCGGCAAATCGTCACGCCGATCAAGGTGACGCGCGTGCTTCGCCGCGCGCGACTCGCAAACCTTATGCACCGACCCTTATCGTTCTCTCTCGCTTCACGTTTGCGCGCCATGCTGGCCGCGCTGCTCCTGCTGGCCGCGTGCCCGCTGTGGGCCGCGCCGCTCACGCAGGCCGACCTGAAGCCACTGGCCGAAGACGACTTCGACGCCAAGACCGCCGCGATCACCGCACTGACCAAGGCGCCGGTGGCGCAGGCCGGCCCCATCCTCAAGGCCTTGCAGGACGATACGCTGCAATATGCGCCGGGCGTCGGCATGGTGCGCCAGGACGGCGACAAGCTGGTGGACGCGATCAGCGGCACGCCGGTCACGGTCAAGCCCGACGCGCTCGAAGCGCTCACCCTGAACAACAGCCTGCGCGCGATGGTGGACAGCGCCGCCAGCAGCACGCTGCTGCAATCGCCCGATGCGGCGGTGCGCACGCAGGCCGTCAATACGCTGCTGGACCAGCCGGGCAGCGCATCGCGCCCGGTGGTGGAGGCCGCGCGCAAGGCCGAGGCCGATGCCGGCCTGCGCGCCAAGCTCGATGTGATCTGGGCCAATATCGTGCTGGCCGAGGGCAACCGCGACGATCGCCTCGAAGCCATCCGCATCCTCGGCCGCGACAGCAATCCGCAGAGCCGCCAAAAGCTGCAGCCGCTGCTGGAAAAGGACGCCGCCGGCAAATTTCGCGAGCCCGACGCCGAACTGCGCGGCGCCGCGCAGCAGGCGCTCGATGCCTTGCGCGGCGACCAGCGCCGCGCCGAGCTGATCGGCAACCTCTTCGCCGGCCTGAGCCTGGGCAGCGTGCTGCTGCTCGCCGCACTGGGGCTGGCCATCACTTACGGGCTGATCGGCGTCATCAACATGGCGCACGGCGAATTCCTGATGATCGGCGCGTACGCCACGTACATGGTGCAGGGTGTGTTCCGCGCGCACTTTGCCAGCGCGTTCGACTGGTACCTGCTGTTTGCGCTGCCCGCATCGTTCCTCGCCTCCGCCGTGGTCGGCTTCGTGCTGGAGCGGCTGGTGCTGCGCCATCTCTACGGCCGCCCGCTGGAAACGCTGCTGGCCACCTTCGGCGTGAGCCTGCTGCTGATGCAGGCGGTGCGCACGCTGTTTGGCGCGCAGAACGTGGAAGTGGCCAATCCATCCTGGATGAGCGGCGGCATCGAATGGCTGCCCGGCATGGTGCTGCCATACAACCGCATGGTCATCATCGTGTTTGCGCTGGCGGTGGTGGCGGTGGCCTGGGCCGTGCTTAACCGTACCCGCCTTGGCTTGTTCGTGCGGGCCACCACCCAGAACCGCACCATGGCGGCTTGCGTTGGCGTGCGCACCTGGAAGGTGGATAGCTACGCCTTTGCCTTTGGCGCGGGCATCGCCGGCCTGGGCGGCTGCGCGCTGTCGCAGATCGGCAATGTCGGCCCCGACCTTGGCCAAGCCTACATCATCGATTCCTTCATGGTGGTGGTGCTGGGCGGCGTTGGGCAGCTCGCGGGCACCATCATCGGTGCTTTCGGGCTGGGCCTGATCAACAAKTTCATCGAGCCGTTCTATGGCGCGGTGCTGGCCAAGATCTTTGTCCTGGTGCTGATTGTGCTCTTCATCCAGAAGCGCCCGCAGGGACTGTTCGCGCTCAAAGGGCGCAGCGCGGAGGCATGATGAAGACTTCTCTCTCGAATCCATCCACGGCGGGTTTCCGGCTGGCCGTGCCGGAGCGCCAGCCGCTGTTCTCCGGGCGCAGCTGGACGGCGTTGCTGGTGATCGCGCTGGTGGTGGGCATCGGCGTGCCGGTGTGCGCGCTGCTGGTGCCCGAAGGCCATCCCATGCATCTGTCGGCCTATGCGCTGACGCTGATCGGCAAGATCATGTGCTTCGCGCTGGCCGCGATCGCGCTGGACCTGGTGTGGGGCTACTGCGGCATTCTCAGCCTCGGCCACGGCTTGTTCTTCGCGCTCGGCGGCTATGCCATGGGCATGTACCTGATGCGCAGCATTGGCCGCGAAGGCGTCTACAAGAGCGACCTGCCCGACTTCATGGTGTTCCTCGACTGGAAGGAAATGCCGTGGTTCTGGCATGGTACCGAGCATCTCGGTTACGCGATGCTGCTGGTGGTGCTGGTGCCGGGCGTGCTGGCGTGGCTGTTCGGCTTCTTCGCCTTCCGCTCGCGCATCAAGGGCGTGTACCTGTCCATCATCACGCAAGCCATGACGTACGCCGCCATGCTGCTGTTCTTCCGTAACGAGACGGGTTTTGGCGGCAATAATGGCTTCACGGATTTCAAGCGCATCGCCGGCTTTGCCGTGGCCGCGCCGCAGACCCGCACGGCGCTGTTCGTGCTGACGTTCCTTGCCCTGCTGGCCGGCTTCATCGCCTGTCGCTACATCGTGACGTCCAAGCTCGGCCGGGTCGTGACCGCGATCCGCGACGCCGAGATGCGCGTGATGTTCTCGGGTTACAACCCGCTTGGCTACAAGCTGTTCGTGTGGACCTTTTCGGCCGTGCTGTGCGGCATCGCCGGCGCGCTTTACGTGCCGCAGGTGGGCATCATCAACCCGGGCGAGATGTCCCCGGCCAACTCCATCGAGATGGCGGTTTGGGTGGCCGTGGGCGGACGCGGCACGCTGATCGGCCCGATCATCGGCGCCTTTATCGTCAACGGCGCCAAGACCATGTTCACGGCTTACTTCGCGGAGTACTGGCTGTTCTTGCTGGGCGCGATGTTCGTGCTGGTGACGCTGTACATGCCGGATGGCGTGATCGGCCTGCTCAAGCGCGCGCGTGCCATGCGAGCAAGCCCGCAGGCCGCGCCGGGCAATGCGGCGAATGCGCCGGCTGCCGCCACCCGCAGCGGAGGGGAAGCATGAACGCAGCACTGGGAGCACAACAGGCGGAAAGCGGCGGCACCACGGGGCTGGGCCGCGTCATGGAGCCGGGCGTCATCGACGTCTCGCACGGCCCCATCCTTTACCTGGAAGACGTGACCGTGCAGTTCGACGGTTTCCGCGCGCTGAACAAGCTCACGCTGTCGATCGACCACGGCGAGCTGCGCTGCGTGATCGGGCCCAATGGCGCTGGCAAGACCACCATGATGGATGTGATCACCGGCAAGACCGGGCCGCGCAACGCCAACGTGAGCGGGCGCGTGTTCCTCGGCCAGAGCATCGACCTGATGCGCATGACCGAGCCCAAGATCGCGCAGACCGGCATTGGCCGCAAGTTCCAGAAGCCCACCGTGTTCGAGCAGCACGAAGTGTGGGAGAACCTGGAACTGGCGACGAAGGGTGACAAGCGCTGGATCACTTCATTGCGCGCGCGCCTGGGCGCCGAAGGGCATCGCCGCATCGAGGAAACGCTGGCGCTGACGGGGCTGGAGGACGAGGCCTATCGCCCGGCCGGCTTGCTGTCGCACGGGCAGAAGCAGCGGCTGGAAATCGGCATGCTGCTGATGCAGAAGCCGCAGTTGCTGCTGCTGGACGAGCCGGTGGCCGGCATGACCGATGAAGAAACCATGCAGCTGGCCAAGCTGCTTAACAGCCTGCGCGGCACCTGCTCGATGATGGTGGTGGAGCACGACATGGAGTTCGTTGCCGCACTGGCCGGCGATGAGGGCAAGGTGACGGTGCTGGCCGAGGGCAGCGTGCTGGCCGAAGGCACGCTCGACGCCGTCAAGCGCGAGGAGCGCGTGATCGAATCCTATCTCGGCCGCTAGGCGCAGGGCCGGATCGAAAAAAAGGGAACGAGACTATGTTGCAGGTCAATGCACTCAACCAGTTCTACGGCGGCAGCCACATCCTGCGCAACGTCACCTTCGAGGTGCCGCAAGGCAAGCTGACGACCTTGCTTGGCCGCAACGGCGTGGGCAAGAGCACTTTGCTCAAATGCCTGATGGGCGTGGTGCCGACCAAGAGCGGCAGCATCAGCTGGGCCGGGCAGGCGCTGGAGAAGAAGCCGCCGTACGAGCGCGTGGCATCGGGGCTGGCCTATGTGCCGCAGGGCCGCGAGATCTTCCCGCGCCTGACGGTGGAAGAAAACCTGCTGATCGGCGCGGCCAGCCTCAAGAGCCCGTCGGGCGTGCCGGACCGCATTTACCAATTGTTTCCGGTGCTGCGCAGCATGCGCCAGCGCCGCGGCGGCGATCTCTCCGGCGGCCAGCAGCAACAGCTGGCGATCGGCCGCGCGCTGATGAGCGAGCCGGAAC
>NZ_JBFTSF010000157.1:0-14608 GCF_056399905.1 Cupriavidus sp. 01L46 | reverse complement strand
CAGGTTTACAGCGGTTTACAACCGCTTTTCCACCTTCGCCCCCCAGATTTGTGGGTAATCCTGAGCACTTGTGSGAGAGGGGCCGGGGGAGAGGGCGGGCGCTGGCCGAAGCCGATGCGTGCCAATCAGCGCAGGCTGATCGTCGTATTCACCCCATCATTCACCGTTGCATCGTCAAACCACCTTGCCGTGACGGTCTTCGTCTGCGTATAGAACTGCACCACTTGCTTGCCATAGGGGCCGAGGTCGCCGAGCTTGGAGCCGCGTGAGCCGGTGAAGCTGAAGTAGGGCACGGGTACCGGGATGGGGATGTTGATGCCGACCTGGCCGACGTCGATCTCGCTCTGGAACTTGCGGGCAGCCGCGCCACTTTGCGTGAATACGCCGGTGCCGTTGCCGAAGGGGTTGCGGTTGACCAGGGCAATGGCTTCGTCCAGCGTGTCGACGCCGATCACTACCAGCACCGGGCCGAAGATTTCCTGKGTGTAGATGGACATCTCGGTGGTGACATCGGCAAACACGGTCGGGCCGATGAAATTGCCTTCGGGGTAGCCGGCTACCTGCACGTTGCGGCCATCGAGCGCCAGCGTGGCGCCTTCGCGTTCGCCGGCTTCGATCAGGCCGAGCACGCGCTGCTTGGCGGCGACGGATACCACCGGGCATACGTCGGTACCGGGCTCGATGCCGGCGCCGACCTTGAGCGTGGCGGCCTTGCGCACCAGTTCGGGCAGCCATTCGCGCGCGGCGCCGACCAGCACGGCTACCGACGTCGCCATGCAGCGCTGGCCGGCGGCGCCGAAGGCCGCGCCGGCCAGCGCGTTGAGCGTGTGCTCGCGGTGCGCGTCGGGCAGCACCACGGCGTGGTTCTTGGCGCCCATCATCGATTGCACGCGCTTGCCGTGCGCGCCGGCGAGGTTGTAGACRTGGGTGCCCACGGCRGTGGAGCCGACGAAGGAAACCGCCTTGATGTCCGGGTGCGTGCACAGCGCGTCCACCACCTCGCGCGCGCCATGGACCACGTTGAGCACGCCGGCGGGCACGCCGGCCTCGATGGCCAGCTTGACCAGTTCCATGGTGGAYAGCGGGTCTTGCTCCGATGGCTTGAGCACGAAGGTGTTGCCGCACACGATCGCCATGGGGAACATCCACAGCGGGATCATGGCCGGGAAGTTGAACGGCGTGATGCCGGCGCACACGCCAATCGGCTGCTGCAGGGTGTAGGTGTCGACGGTGGCGGCCACGTTCTCGGCAAAGCCGCCTTGCTGCAGCGTGCCGATCGAGCAGGCGTGTTCCACGACC
The DNA here is from genome assembly GCF_056399905.1 of Cupriavidus sp. 01L46. Classification (NCBI taxonomy): domain Bacteria; kingdom Pseudomonadati; phylum Pseudomonadota; class Betaproteobacteria; order Burkholderiales; family Burkholderiaceae; genus Cupriavidus; species Cupriavidus sp. 01L46. The sequence continues at coordinate 13,309 of NZ_JBFTSF010000157.1, read as the reverse complement.
TCAAGCCCGCGGAAGATGTCGCCTTCGGCGTCGGCCAGGGTCTTGCCTTGCTCGGCGGTGAGGATGGCGGCGATGCGCTTGCTGTGCTCGCGGATCAGCGCCTGGTACTTGAGCATGATGCGCAGGCGCGCGCCCAGCGGCGTGTGGCGCCACGTGGCAAAGGCGCGGTGCGCGGCGCCCACGGCGGCATTGACCTCGGCTGCGGTGGCCAGCGGCACTTGCGCCAGCACCTGCTGGGTGGCCGGATTGACCACGGGGCGGAATTCGGTGGCGGCGGACTCCACCCACTCGCCGTTGATCAACAGCTTGACGGTGGGCACGGCGGCGTTGGGGTTCTGGGCACTCATGGGGTAGTCTCCGTCGGTTCTAAGTGTGGGTGCTGCAAGGCAGGAAAGTGGTCGGGCAAGTGGTCGGGCAATTCGTCGGGCGAGTGGTCGGGCAGCCGGCTCAGAGGGTGCGGGCGATCAGCATGCGCTGGATCTCGCTGGTGCCTTCGTAGATCTGCGTGATGCGGGCGTCGCGGTAATGGCGCTCGACCGGATAGTCTTCCAGGTAGCCGTAGCCGCCATGGATCTGCAGCGCCTTGGAGCACACGCGCTCGGCCAGCTCGGAGGCATAGAGCTTGGCCTGCGAGGCTTCCGACAGGCAGGGCTGGCCGGCCGTGCGCATATGCGCGGCGCGGTGCACCAGCAGGCGTGCCGCGTTGAGCTCGGTGGCCATGTCGGCCAGCATGTTGGCAATAGGCGCATGCTCGCGCAGCGGGCGGCCAAACTGCACGCGCTCGGCGGCGTAGCGGCARGCGGCTTCAAAGGCCGAGCGGGCGATGCCGAGTGCCTGCGCGGCAATGCCGATGCGCCCGCCCTCCAGGTTCGACAGGGCAATGCGCAGTCCCTCGCCGGGTTCGCCGAGCAGCGCGTCGTGCGGCACGTGGCAGTCGTCCAGCGTGATGGCGCAGGTGTCGGAGGCGCGGATGCCCATCTTGCGCTCGGGCGTGTGCACCGAGAAGCCGGGCGTATCGGTAGGCACCACGAAGGCCGACAGGCCGCGCTTGCCTTGTGCCGGCTCGGTGGCGGCAAACACGATGGCCACGCCGGCGCGCTGGCCGTTGGTGACGAACTGCTTGCTGCCGGACAGCACCCAGCCATTGTCCGTGGCGCGTGCCCGGGTGCGCAGGTTGTGCGCTTCCGAGCCGGCCTGCGGCTCGGTCAGGCAGAACGCGCCGATGATCTCGCCGCTGGCCAGGCGCGGCAGGTAGCGCTCTTTTTGCGCCTGCGTGCCGTAGTGCAGGATCGGGCCGCAGCCCACCGAGTTGTGCACGCTCATCAGGGTGGCGCAGGCAGCGCAGCCGGCGGCGATTTCCTCGATGGCCAGCGCGTAGGCGATGTAGTCGGTATACGTGCCGCCCCATTCCTCGGGCACGATCATGCCGAGCAGCCCTAGCGCGCCCATCTCCGCCACCACCTCGGGCGGCAACTGGCCGGCACGGTCCCACTCGGCGGCGCAGGGCGCCAGCCGCTCGCTGGCGAAGGTGCGAGCGGTGTCGCGGATCATGGCTTGCTGTTCGCTGAATTCGTGGTGCATGGCGGCTCGGGTTGGGCCGGGATTGTCGTTGGGGGCACGCAATCCAGGTGAGGCTGGCGGTCTGGTGGCCCGCACTGGGCGGGAGTGTTGGCAGCAAGTGTAGGAAGACAGGCGGGGCGCTCCTATGCCAGAATCCGCCAACCTTGCTGAACTCGTTTGCCACTGCCGGCAAGCCCGGGCCAGGAAGCCATCCGTTCCAGATCCTTGCCTTTCCATGGAAAAACACAGCGTCGCCATCTGCTTCGTGCATCACGCCATCGCGGGCTTGCGCGCGCGCGGCATCGCGCCGGAGCCGGTGCTGCAGGCGGCGGGCATCGTGCCGGCCCTGCTGGCGGTGCCGCAGGCGCGCGTGTCGGCGGCAAGCTATAGCGCGTTGTGGCTGGAGGTGGCCGCCGCGCTGGACGACGAGTTCTTTGGCCAGGACTCGCGCCGCATGAAGTGCGGCAGCTTTGCCATGCTGTGCCACGCCATTGTCGGCAGCAAGACGCTGGCGCAGGGGCTGGAGAGGGTGGTGCGTTATTTCGGTTTGCTGCTGGACGATATCGGCGTGCGGCTGGAGCGCGAAGGCGTGGGCGGTGAGCCGGGCGCCGGCAAGCGCGGACGGGCCGCCCTGGTGCTGACGGCCACCTCTAGCCAGCCRCCGGGCGTGTTTGCACAGGAGACCATGCTGATCATGCTGCACGGGCTGATGAGCTGGCTGCTGCGCCGGCGGGTGCCCGTGCTGCTGGCGGCGTTCAGCTATCCGGAGCCGGCCTATAGCGCCGAGTACCGCCTGATGTACTCGCGCCACCTGGCGTTCGGCCAGCCGGCCACGGCGCTGGTGTTCGACGCGGCCTGGCTGGACCAGCCGGTGCACCAGGACGAGCGCAGCCTCAAGGCCTTCCTGCGCGACGCACCGCACAACGTGGTGGTGAAATACACCGACCGCACCAGCATCATGGCGCGGGTGCGGCGCCAGTTGCGCTCGCAGCCGCCGGAGCAGTGGCCCACCTTCGACCGCCTGGCGCACGACGTGCATATGTCGTCATCGTCGCTACGGCGCCGGCTGATGGAGGAGGGTGGGACCTACCAGCAACTGAAGGATGAGATGCGGCGCGACCTGGCCATCGAAGCGCTGAGCCATTCCAGCCGTCCGCTGGCGGAAATCGCGGCCGAGCTTGGCTTTGCCGAGCCGGGTGCGTTCCATCGCGCCTTCCGGCGCTGGACCGGGCTGCGGCCCGGGGCGTACCGGGGCACGCCGTTGCAGGCTTAGGACCGCCTTTCCGGCTCAGTCAAAGTTTGCCAGTGGCCAGTTCGGCGGGCACGCCGGCCGCTGCCGGGGCAGGCACGTGCGCCAGCATGCGGTTGCGTCCCGACAGCTTCGCCATGTAGAGCGCCGTATCGGCGCGCGCGGTGAGTTGCGCCAGGCTCTCGCCGGGGTGCCACCGGGCATAGCCGCCGCTCACCGTGTAGCGCACGGTGCCAAACGGGCCGCTGACTCGGCTACCTTCGGCCAGCAGGCGGATGCGCTCGGCGGCAGGGCGGGCCTCTTCCAGCGAATTGGCGGGCAGCAGCACGACGAATTCCTCGCCGCCCATGCGGCCGATGCTATCAGGCGCGCGCAGGCTGGCGGCGGCCAGGCGCGCGAACTCCACCAGCACGGCATCGCCGGCGGCATGGCCGAAGGTGTCGTTGACCGCCTTGAAGTGGTCGATGTCGATGATGAGCAGCACCGGCGGGGGGCCGCCGCGCCCGGCGCGCGCCAGTTCGCGCGCAGCCTCGTTCTCGAACGCCTTGCGCGACATCACGCCGGTCAGGAAATCTGTGTTGGCCACGGCCTCGAGCTGGCGCACCATCGCGTCGTGGATCATCAGCACGGCGCCCATGGTKAGCCCCGGCATAGCCAGCGCGCCGAGCACCAGGAAGGCGGCATTCAATCCGGGCGTGCTCGTCGTGGCCGGATGGTCCATGACCGAGAGCGCGGACAGCACGCCCCGCAATGCATGCGCCGCGGACAGGAAGAAGGCGAATCCGGCGGTGGTCAGGTAATGGCTGGCCGGGCGCGCGCGCGGGCGGTAGCGCACCAGCACGTACCCCGCGCAGGCGCAGAACGTGGCGTGGAATGCCGAGACGATGACCACGCGGGTATTGAAATCATTGAATACATAGCGCCACGTCACGACGCCGGCCACCACGGCGAGGGTGCCGGCGATCATCGCGCGCCAGGGTGGCTGCCGCCCGCAGAAGCGGGCGATGCCCGCATGAAACAATGCCAGCCCCCAAGCCAGCGCGCCGTTGGCCACCACGATCGACAGCACATCCGGGATCCTGTCGCGCAGTGTAATCAGCAGCAGCKCGACCATGGCCGTCAGGTTGGCCTGCCACCACAGCGTCGCGCCCGGCTGGCCGCAGCGCCGCAGCGACCAGACGATCGCCAGCATCATGACGCTAAGGAGCGTCGTGACGGCTAGCAGGGCGAGCGGGTCCGACATCTGCAAATATCCTCCGGTGCAGTGGGTGGGCGCGATGAGACGCGATGCGGCTTGATGAGACGGGTCGGCTCGCCGGGCCTGGCGGCGAAGCTCGGGAGAATACCTCAGTGGCGCTGCCCCCATTCACCTACGCACGTGGGGTGTCGGACATCCGCCTGCCAGAGGCTGGCGCGAGAGGACGCGCCGGGGGGCGGACGGCTAGAATGCTGGGCGGAGCGCTTTGATCGGCGGGGCGCATCAATGCCTGCCTGATCCCTTCATCATTGCCCTAGCCTGGAACACAATGCAACCGATCAGATTCGACCTCGGCGACCTGCAGGCGATGGTCGCCGTGGTGGAGCAAGGCGGCTTCCGCGCCGCCGCCGAGGCACTCAGCCTGTCGCAGCCGGCCCTGTCGCGCCGTATCGACAAACTGGAGCAGGCGCTCAATGTGCGGCTGTTCGAGCGCACCACGCGCCGCGTCACCCTGACCGTGGTGGGCCGGGAGTTTGTCGGCAAGGCGCGCGCGCTGCTGGCGGAGGTGGAATCTTCCCTGATGGGCATCGGCGACGCGGCCGCGACGCGCTCGGGCGAAGTGACGGTTGCCTGCGTGCCGTCGGCGGCGCATTACTTCCTGCCGGCGGTGATCGCGCGCTTTCATGCGCAATTCCCCAACGTCCGCGTCAAGATGGTGGACGAAGGCGCCAACGTCGTCCTGCACAGCGTGGCCAGCGGCGAGGCGGACTTTGGCCTGAACTTCATCGGCACGCAGGAGGCCGACCTGCTGTTCGAGCCCTTGCTGCGCGATCCTTTCGTGCTGGCTTGCCGCCACGATCATCCGCTGGCCCGGCGCCGCTCGGTGAAATGGGCTGAACTTGGCGCCCACACGCTGGTAGCGTTAGCCAAGTCGAGCGGCAACCGGCTGATGCTGGATCTTGCCCTGGCCGAGCTGCCGCTGCGGCCGGCCGCCTTCTACGAGGTGCGCCATGTCAGCAGCGTGCTGGCGCTGGTGGAAGCCGGGCTGGGGGTAGCGGCCGTGCCGCGCCTGGCGCTGCCCGGTGGCGAGCGTGCCACGCTGGTCGCGGTTCCCCTGCGCGATCCCGCCGTATCCCGCACGCTGGGCATCCTGCGCCGCCGTGGGCGTACGCTGCCGGCGCATGCGCAAGCGCTGTACGACATGGTCGGGCAGGCGGTGGCACGGCGCGGCAGGAGCGCGGCCACATCGGCGCAAGGCGGGGGTACTGGCACCGGAATTGATGCGTAAAACCGATCAAAGCCAAGAAATATTGCATTATCGCCGTGCGCGGTGCTTGCATACAATGGTCGGCCTGTGCCGCGGAGACTGAAGCGGGCAGGCCGATTCCCATTTCAATGCCCACAGAGAGCGCATATGACCATGCCGACCATGCCGACCATTGCCGTGCCGTACCCCGTCAAGGCAGCCCGCAAGCTTGTTCCCCCTTCCCGTTTCCCTCGGCAACACAAGCAGCCATGGCTGGCACTTCTGCTGGCCGGCGTGGCCAGCATGGCGCTGGCCGCCGGCAATGCGCTCGCCGACGAGGTCAAGGTCATGAATTCGGGCGGCTTCACCGCAGCCTACAAGGCGCTTGGCCCGGGCTTCGAGAAGGCCACCGGCAATACGCTGTCCACCGCATGGGGCCCCTCGATGGGCAAGTCGCCCGAGGCCATTCCCAACCGGCTCGCGCGCGGCGAGCATGCCGACGTGGTGATCATGGTGGCCTATGCGCTGGATGACCTGATCAAGCAAGGCAAGGTGCTGCCGGACAGCCGGGTCGACCTGGCCGATTCGCGCATCGGCCTGTCGGTGCGCGAGGGCGCGCCCATGCCGGATATCAGCACCGTCGATGCATTCCGCAAGACCCTGCTGGATGCCAAGTCCATCGCCTACTCGGACAGCGCCAGCGGCGTGTATGTCGAGACGGAGATGTTCAAGAAGCTGGGCATCGAGGCGCAGGTCAAGGGCCGAGCCCACAAGATCGAGAAAACGCCGGTTGGCAGAGTGGTGGCGCAGGGCGATTACCAGATCGGGCTGCAGCAGGTCAGCGAGCTGCTACCGGTCAAGGGCGCCAGCTTCGTTGGCAAGATTCCAGAGCCTTTGCAGAAGATCACTACCTTCGCCGCCGGCGTGCCGGTGGGGGCGGAGCATCCGGAGGCCGGGCGCGCGTTGATTCGCTATCTGGCTTCGCCTGCGGCGCGGGGGGAGATCGAACGCAGCGGGATGGATCCGGTCGTGGGGGATACGCGGGGGCAGTGAGTGTGAGAGGCGGGGCGGGCGCTGGTTGCGCGTTCGCCCTGGCGCTTGCCCTGGCAATCGGGAGCAGCGGCGAAGCGGCTCGCGCAGGTCTGCGCCTGCGCGAAGAGACTTCATTCTGAAACGGGTTCTTGGCGCGCCGCGCATCCGGATTCAAAACAATCCGTCTGGATGGTATGATCCGCGTCCATGACCGAAGCACACCGCCGAAAGAAGCAGCCCGACGTGCTGCGCCCGCAGCTATTGCACGCCGCTGCCCAGCTCGCACTCGAATCCGGCCTGCGCGCCGTGACGCTGGATGCGGTGGCGGCGCGTGCCGGCGTCAGCAAGGGTGGCTTGCAGCATCATTTCCGCAACAAGCAGGCGCTGCTGGACGCGCTCTTCGACGATGCGGTCGAGACATTCAACGCCGATGTGGCCGCGTCGATCGCCGGCGACACGCAGGCTGAGGGCCGCGCGGCGCGGGCCTATATGCGAGCGACGTTGCAGGAAGAGCGGAAAGAGGACGCCGCCAGCTATCTGCATCTGCTGCTGGCGTTGATGCTGACCGATGCCGATACGCGCGATCGCTGGGCACCACGCATCGCCGAAATCGCAAGGCCCGATCCGCTGCCCGCTGCGGAAGCGGCGAGGCTGATGATTTGCCGCCTGGCTGCTGACGGGCTGTGGCTCGCCGACCTGCTGGGCAGCCAGTCGATGGAACCCGGGCTGAGGGCCGAGGTCCTGCGCCAGCTGGACCAGATGACGCGGTGCCAGCCGCAATGAACGCACGATCGAACGCTCAATTGAGTACCTCCCTGAATACCCAACTGAATACCCAGCCAAGCGCTCAATTTAGCCCCTGGCAGGACGCCGGCACGCCCGTGCAAGACACACCCGCCACACCCGCCACACCGGGCGCCGACGCAAATTTGCACCGGGCCATCGACGCGGCCCGCGAGGCTCTGCTGAGCCACCAGCAGCGCGACGGCCACTGGTGCTTCGAGCTGGAGTCGGATGCCACCATTACCGCGGAGTACATCCTGATGATGCACTTCGTGGACGAAATCGATGCCGACTTGCAGGCGGCGATGGCCGTCTACCTGCGAAGCATCCAGCGGCAAGACCGTCATGGTGGCTGGGACCAGTACCACGGCGGTGCGCTCGATGTGTCATGCAGCGTCAAGGCCTACTTCGCGCTGAAGGCGGCCGGCGACGACCCTGATGCCCCGCACATGGCCCAGGCCCGCCGCGCCATCCTGGCGCAGGGCGGGGCCGCCAAGTCCAATGTTTTCACCCGCATCCTCCTGGCCACGTTCGGGCAGGTGCCTTGGCGCGCCACGCCCTTCGTGCCGGTCGAGCTCATGCTGTTCCCACGCTGGGCGCCGGTGCATCTGGACAAGATGGCCTACTGGGCGCGCTCCACGCTGGTGCCGCTGACGGTGCTGTGCTCGTTGCGGGCCAAGGCCGCCAATCCGCACGGTGTCGGGGTCAGCGAGCTGTTCGTCACGCCACCCGAGCGCGAGCGGCACTATTTCTCCCGCGAGGGCCTGATGCGCAAGGCTTTCCTGGTGGCAGACAAGCTGGCACGCGCGATCGAGCCGCTGATTCCCGCTGCGGTGCGCCGGCGGGCGATCGCCCAGGCGCAAGCCTGGTGCGTGGAGCGGATGAACGGCGAAGATGGCCTGGGCGGTATCTTTCCGCCGATGGTGTACTGGTACGAGATGATGACGCTGCTTGGCGTGCCGAAGACCGATCCGGCACGCGCTACCTGCCTGGCCGCGATCCGCAAGCTCGTGGTGCGCCGCGCCGACGGCTCGGCCTATTGCCAGCCCTGTCTGTCACCGGTGTGGGATACCGCCTGGAGCATCATGGCCTTGCAGCACGCCGGCACCGACGCGCGCACACAGCAGGCGGTGCAGCGCGCCTACGACTGGCTGGAAGCGCGGCAGGTGCGAGACCTGCGCGGCGATTGGGGCAAGCACGTGCCGGCGTCGGTGCAGCCCGGCGGCTGGGCGTTCCAGTACGCCAATGCCTATTACCCGGACATCGACGACAGTGCTGTGGTAGCGGCCATGCTGGCCGTGCAAGCGCGCCGAATCGGCCAGCCCGAGCGCTACCAGGACGCGGTCGCGAGCGCCGTGAAATGGATGGTGGGCCTGCAATCGCGCAACGGCGGCTTTGGCGCCTTCGATGCCAATTGCGATCGCGAGTACCTGAACCGCATCCCCTTCGCCGACCATGGCGCCCTGCTGGATCCGCCCACCGAGGACGTTTCCGGGCGTGTGCTGCTATGCATCGGCCTGAGCGGAAACCGCGAAACGCACGCCGCCGCCGTCGAGCGCTGCGTGGCCTACCTGCGCCGCGCGCAGCGCGCCGACGGCGCCTGGTGGGGACGCTGGGGCAGCAACTATATCTATGGCACCTGGAGTGTGCTGGCGGGCCTGGCGCTGGTGGGCGAGGACGTGCGCCAGCCCTATATCCGCAAGGCAGTCGACTGGCTCCTACGCTGCCAGCACGCTGACGGCGGATGGGGCGAGACCAACGATAGCTACTTCGATGACTCGCTGGCCGGCACCAATGAAGGCGAGAGCACGCCCAACTGCACCGCCTGGGCGCTGCTGGCCCTCTTCGCCGTGGGCGAGGTGGATACGCCCGCGGTGCGCAGGGGCATTGCTTACCTGCTGGACTGCCAGGCTGGCAGCGGACTTTGGCAGCATCCGTCGCACAATGCGCCGGGCTTCCCCCGCATCTACTACCTGAAGTACCACGGCTATACCGCCTACTTTCCGCTATGGGCGCTGACGCGCTACCGTCAGCTGGCAAGGCGCCCGGTGGAGAAGTAGGTGCCGAGGCGCCCCGAGGCGCCCCGAGGCGCCCCGAGGTGCCTCACAAGGCCCTCCGGTCAGTCACGCATCGCCGGCATGGCGTTGCCCGTCAGCAGTACCGCCGCTTGCTCGCCATACGCCACCACGTAACCGCCGTTGGACGCTTGCCATGCCTGGGCGCCTTGCCGGTCGGCGAACCAGAGTTGCTGGTAGTCGCCGAACTGTCCAAGGTCGAGGCGGTAGCGGTCCAGTACCCTGGCGGGCCGGCCGTCGATGTCGCGTTTGCATGCGGACCAGCTGGTGTAGCCCAGTTCGGCCGCCAGCAGTTGCAGGCAGTGCTTGAGCTGCAGGGTGTGGCGCAGCCGGTAGAGTTCCGCGACGCTCTCCGTACGTACCTGCGTGCGTACCTGCGCGCGGTGGATGCGCCGGATTACCGGTAGCGCCTGCATGGCTTGTTCGGCGTGGAGCTGGCGCAGCAGCCTGCGTGCATGGCGGCGCAGGAAATCGCTATTGGGGGGGCGAGCTGGCGTGTTGAGTGTCGTGAGCCACATGTCATGTCCTTTGCAATGCCGTTTCCCGCGGCGGCAAAAAAGGTCAACGGTGTGGTTCTTGCAACGAACTGGCGGTGCCGGGCTGGATCGCTCGGCACCGTACGGTACGGGCGGGCAGGTGCGCTGGCTTTTGCGGGAGCGGGCGCCCTGCCGGCGCCCGGACCAGATTATATKCCAACGGCGGGTGCGCTTGGCAAGCGTTGCCGGTTTCAGGCTGCGCGTTCCCTTTGGCCGGATGCCAGGCAGCTAAGCTGCCTGCGCCTCGATTTCGGCCGTTAGTCCGAGTTCCTCCGCCAGCCGTGCCGCCAGCGCTGCGGCCTGGTTGCGCACGTCGATGATGGTGCCGGACTCCCACAGCGCCCCGCGCAGCGGCGCGCCCAGTGCGCTGAGGCCCGGCACGAGGCGGCCGCCGCGATCGAATACGCGGCCGTGCGCATCGCCGTCCAGGCCGGATCCGGCTGCCGCTGGCCGGACCAGGCCGCGCGCCAGCAGGCTGCGCACCAGCGGCCGGGTGTTGCCGGCGTGCCAGCCGTATTCCGCGCCGGTGCAGTTGATGGCGGCGTCCACCGTGGCCGGGGCTTGCAGTTCGCGGGAGAGGTGCAGAGCTACGCGGACGTGTTTCTCCGCTTTGCCTGTGGGGCCGCGTTGCCAGCCGGTGGCGTCATTCACTTCATTCTTGCTGGCCACGGCATCGAGCGCGGTGACGCGGGCGGCGTGCACATGCAGGCGGCCCTGCGCACGCACGGCCTCGAAGACCGCGTGCGTGGGCGGTGCCGCGCGATGCAGCAGGTTGTCCCAGAAGGGGCGCACATGACGCAGGAAGCGTTGGCGCTCCGGCACGCTGGCGGCTGCCCACAGCGGGCCGATGTAGGTGCGCAGCGCGGGCGGCACGCTCTGCCAGTCGAGGCCCCGGGCGGCCAGCTTGTCGCACTGCTGGCGCACCCAGCGGACCACGCCGCGGGCGGTGGGCGCGGCCAGCGCTTCGGGCCCGGCGGCGGCGAGGAAGTCATCGCAGGGGCCGGTGTTGCGGCGCAGCCAGGGCACCAGCGCGCGCCGTGAGAACGCGTGGTAGGTGCCGGTGAAGCCGTGCCGTTCCAGCGTGGCAACCACGTCGAGCATGGTCAGGCTGGTGCCGATCAAGGCGATGTCGCGCGCGCTGGCGAGCCGGGCGAGTGCATCGGGTTGCCAGGGATCCGGGATGTAGCGGCCGACGGCCTCCAGCGTGTCGTCTTGTGCCAGCGCTGGCCGTGCCTGCTGCACGCCGGTGGCCAGCACGATGTGGTCGGCGTCCCATGCGCGGCCGTCGGCGCCGCGCACGCGGTGCGGCACGCCGATGGTCACGTCGGTGATTTCCGTACGCACGTGCTCCAGTGTGGCGCGTCCGGCGGCGCCGGCCAGGGCGCGCGCCAGGGTGTCTCGCAGGTAGTCGCCATAGACGCTGCGCGCAGCGAAGGCATTGTCGGCCTCGGCGGCGCTGGCATGCCCGTGGCGCACCAGCCATTGCGCGAAGTCCTCCAGCGCTTCGGGATACAGGCTGAAGTTCAGCGCGGGCCCGTTCAGGTAGTGGGCCGGGTCTTGCGTGCTGTAGGCCAGGCCGCGCCCCGGCTCGGCGCGTGGCTCGAACAGGTGGATAGCAAGTGGGGCGCTACTGTCGCGCAGCAGGCGGATGGCGGTCAGGGTGCCGGCCATGCCGCCGCCGACGATGGCGATGCGGCGCGGCTGGGAGTCGGGTCGGGTCATGATGGCCTCAGGCTTGGCTGCCGGACGGCGTGGCTGCCGCGGCATGGGTTGCGATGTCGGCCGCCGCGCRCAGGGCCTGCGCGCCGGCGCCGGCCAGGATCGCGTCGTTCTGCGGCGTGTGGATGCGGCTGCAGAGCACGTTGCGGTAGTGGCGCTCAAGCGGGTTGCCGCGCGACAGGGCGGGGTTGCCGGCGTGCCTGAGCGCGAGCTCCACGGCGGCGATGGCGTTGTCGGTCACGTTGAGCTTGAGCAGGTTGCTGTCGCTCGCGCTGGCCGGCACGCTGGCATCGGCGTCCGCGCTGAAGCGCTCCAGCAGGACGCGGTTGGCCAGCAGCCAGCCGTCGATGCGGCCCACCGCTTCCTGGAAGCGCGGCAAGGTGGCCAGCGGCGCGCCCAGGCTGCCGGGGGCGCGCAGGTTGAGCCATGCCACGAACCAGTCGCGGGCGCTGCGCGCCACGGCGTCGTAGAGCGTGCCGAGCAGGGTCGATGTCCACACGGCCCAGGCCGGGTCGTAGCGCTCGCCCCAGGCGGCGGGCAGGCGCAGGTCGACCGCGTAGGCGGCGGGCAGCGGCGTGTTATCGAAGATCACGTCGTGGCTGCCGGTGGCGCGCATGCCGAGGTGATCCCAGGTGGGCACCACGCTGATGCCGGGCGCGTCGCGCGGCACCAGGAACACGCCGGTGCGCGGGACCGGCTCGTCGGTGCGCCCCCACACGGCCAGCCAGCTCAGGGCCGGGATGCCGGTGGAGTAGATCTTGTGGCCGGACAACAGCCAGCCCTCGCCATGCCGGCGCGCCACCGTGGCCGGCAGGCCGCCGCGCGCGGGAGACCCCAGTTCGGGCTCCACGCGCAGCGAGTTGATCAGCGCGCCTTGCTCCACCGCGCTGCGCTGCACCTGCTCCCGCACGGGCGCCGGCCATCGCGTGTCTTGCGCCAGGTTGCGGTGTCCAAGGATCTGCATCACCAGCACCAGCGCGGTAGACGGATCTCCGGCGGCAACGTGATGGACGATGCGGCGGGCGTCGGCTAGTCCCGCCCCGGCACCGCCAAGCGCGCGCGGCACGGTCAGGGCGAGCAGGCCAAGCTGGTGGAGCTCGGCGATGTTCTCGAAGGCGAAGCTGCCATCGCGGTCATGGGCGGCGGCGCGCGCGGCAAAGCGTTCGGACAACGCATGCAGTGCTTCGTCGGAGGGAAGCGTGGGCGTTGCGCGGGCCGCGCCGGGCGGTGGCGGGGCCGGCTCGGCAGGCTCCGCCGAGGCAAAGCCGCTCTCGCGATGCCACTGGGAAATCCGCTGCCGGCTGGTGGTGCCGGTGGACTGCAAGCTCATGGTTGCTCCTGTCGTGTGCTTGTGCTGTTTTGTCTTTGGTTATGCGTGGCGGGTGCTTAGTGGCAAATCAGCCCGCTTTCCACCAGCATCATGTTGAAAGCGGCGTCGCCTGCGGCCGCGTCGCGCAGCCGCGCAAGGCGCCCGTCGCGCTGCCAGCGCGCCAGCCATTGCGCCAGGTAGCGCGCGGATTGCGCGTCTGGCTGGCGCAGCGCCAGCGCCGCGCCCTCGCCGTCGAGCACCAGCGGCGCCGCGGTAAAGAAACGCCATTCGGGCAAGCGCATCACCCGGGCGACCAGCGTGGCGTCTTCCGCCACCGCCGCGCACTCGCCGCGGCGGAATGCCAGCAACGCCTGCAGCGGCGAGGGATAGCTGCGCAGCGCGGCGCCGGCGCGCACCAGCGCGGGTTGAAAAGGGCTGCCCGCGCTCACGCAGGCCGTCTTGCCGTTGAGGGCTTGGAGCCGGCTGACCGGCGTGTAGCGCAGCGTCAGCAGGGTGCCGCGCGGGGTGGCCGGTGCCGGCACGGCAGCCGCGCGCGGCTGTCCGCCGTCCTGCGGCGCGCCGAAGGCGAGGTCGACGTCGAC
>NZ_JBFTSF010000156.1:0-14615 GCF_056399905.1 Cupriavidus sp. 01L46 | reverse complement strand
CATCTACCACTCTGGCACATTGCGATGCCGTTCGGTCCTGGAGGGGCCCCTTACCGCCAGGGCAGTTTTGCCCCACCMCGCAAGACTTCTTCGACGTCTCGCGCTCCATGGGAGGGCGGGGCGCGTTCATATAAGTGACCGGCAGCCCCCGCAGGRGGATGTCGTATGGCACTTGGGTGCAAACGCCAACGCCGTTCAAGACGAACCAAAAACCCCACAAAACCCAGCCCTTGCTCCCAAAAGCCAATACCGCCAATACCACCAATACCGCCGACAAAACCATAAAAGAAAGGCCCCGCAAGGGGCCTTTCAAATGTACGGCTAGAAAACCGATGCAACTTACACAGTCACCGTATCCGCCACACCCTTGAAGTCMTCGATCTTGTCGAAGTTCAAGTACTTGTAGATCTGATCACCGTTGGTGGCCAGCACGCCCATGTCCGACATGTACTCTTCCTTGGTCGGGATGCGGCCMAGGCGCGAGCAGATSGCGGCCAGCTCGGCCGAACCCAGGTACACGTTGGTGTTCTTGCCCAGACGGTTCGGGAAGTTACGGGTGCTGGTCGACATCACCGTGGCACCTTCGCGCACTTGTGCCTGGTTACCCATGCACAGCGAGCAGCCCGGCATTTCGGTGCGGGCGCCAGCCGTGCCGAACACGCCGTAGTGGCCTTCCTCGGTCAGTTGCTTGGCGTCCATCTTGGTCGGCGGGGCAACCCACAGCTTGACGGGGATGTCGCGCTTGCCTTCGAGCAGCTTGGAGGCTGCGCGGAAGTGGCCGATGTTGGTCATGCACGAACCGATGAAGACTTCGTCGATCTTGGCGCCAGCCACTTCCGACAGGGTCTTGACGTCGTCCGGGTCGTTCGGGCAGGCCACGATGGGCTCATGCACGTCGGCCAGGTCGATCTCGATCACGGCGGCGTACTCGGCGTCCGCATCCGGCTCCAGCAGCTTGGGATCGGCCAGCCAGGCTTCCATGGCCTGGATGCGGCGCGACAGGCTGCGCGGGTCTTGGTAGCCTTCGGCGATCATCCACTTCAGCAGCGTGATGTTGCTGTTGATGTACTCGATGATCGGTTCCTTGTTCAGGCGCACCGAGCAACCGGCGGCCGAACGCTCGGCGGAAGCGTCGGACAGCTCGAACGCTTGCTCGACCTTCAGGTCGGGCAGGCCTTCGATTTCCAGGACGCGGCCCGAGAAGATGTTCTTCTTGCCTTGCTTGGCCACGGTCAGCAGGCCCGACTTGATGGCGTACAGCGGAATGGCGTTGACCAGGTCACGCAGGGTGACGCCAGGCTGCATCTTGCCCTTGAAGCGCACCAGCACGGATTCCGGCATGTCCAGCGGCATCACGCCGGTGGCAGCGGCGAACGCCACCAGGCCCGAGCCTGCCGGGAAGCTGATGCCGATCGGGAAGCGGGTGTGCGAGTCGCCGCCGGTGCCGACGGTGTCGGGCAGCAGCATGCGGTTCAGCCACGAGTGGATCACGCCATCGCCCGGGCGCAGCGAGATGCCGCCACGGGTGCTGATGAACTGCGGCAGCGTGTGATGGGTCTTGACGTCGACCGGCTTCGGATAAGCCGCGGTGTGGCAGAACGACTGCATCACCAGGTCGGCCGAGAAGCCCAGGCAAGCCAGGTCCTTGAGCTCATCGCGGGTCATCGGGCCGGTGGTGTCTTGCGAGCCCACCGAGGTCATCTTCGGTTCGCAGTAAGTGCCCGGGCGGATGCCCTTGCCTTCCGGCAGGCCGCAGGCGCGGCCAACCATCTTCTGGGCCAGCGTGAAACCGCGGCCAGTGTCGGCCGGGTTGTGCGGCAGGCGGAACAGCGTGGACGGGGCCAGGCCGAGCGCCTCGCGTGCCTTGGCGGTCAGGCCACGGCCAACGATCAGGGGAATGCGGCCGCCGGCGCGCACTTCGTCGAACAGCACGTCGGACTTGACGGTGAACTCGGCGATGACCTGGCCGTTCTTCAGGGCCTTGCCATCATAGGGACGCAGTTCGACCACGTCGCCCATTTCCATCTGCGACACGTCCAGCTCGATCGGCAGTGCGCCGGCGTCTTCCATGGTGTTGTAGAAGATCGGGGCAATCTTGCTGCCCAGGCACACGCCGCCGAAACGCTTGTTCGGCACGAAGGGAATGTCTTCGCCGGTGAACCACAACACCGAGTTGGTGGCGGACTTGCGCGAGGAACCGGTACCGACCACGTCGCCCACGTAGGCAACCAGGTTGCCCTTTTCCTTCAGCGATTCGATGAACTTGACCGGGCCGCGCTTGCCGTCTTCTTCCGGGGTGATGCCCGGGCGCGCATTCTTCAGCATGGCCAGCGCGTGCAGGGGGATGTCGGGGCGGGTGGTGGCGTCCGGCGCCGGCGAGAGGTCGTCGGTGTTGGTTTCGCCGGTGACCTTGAACACCGTCACGGTCAGGCTTTGCGGCACTTCCGGACGGCTGGTGAACCACTCGGCGTCGGCCCAGCTTTGCAGCACGGACTTGGCGATGGCGTTGCCMTTGTCGGCCTTTTCCTTGACGTCGTGGAAGGCGTCGAACATCAGCAGCGTCTTCTTGAGCGCTTCAGCGGCGACGGGACCAATCTCGGTGTCGTCCAGCAATTCGATCAGCGGGGAGATGTTGTAGCCGCCCAGCATGGTGCCCAGCAGCTCGGCTGCCTTGGCACGCGAGATCAGCTGGCAGGCTTCCTTGCCCAGCGCCACGGCGGCCAGGTACGAAGCCTTGACCTTGGCGGCGTCGTCCACGCCAGCCGGCACGCGATGCGTGATCAGGTCGACCAGGACTTGTTCCTCGCCAGCCGGCGGGGACTTCAGCAATTCGATCAACTCCGCAGTCTGCTTGGCGGTCAGCGGCAGAGGGGGGATGCCAAGCGCGGCGCGTTCGGCTACATGGGCGCGATAGTTTTCAAGCATGGGAACCTGCGGGGTGATAGGGTTATAAAAACCAGTTGTGCCGCGATTGTAAAATAAAGTGCCCCCTTGGGTCAAACGTCTTATATCTTATATAAGAGTTGAAAACAGAAAACCCAATCAAATCAAGGCCAGGCCGCATACAAGAGTTCCCCCGGCGCGATCAGGCCACCCGCCATCACTCCTGGCTCGGCGGCAGAAAAACCAGCTTCTCCTCCTCATACAGCCGGTAGATCATGTCCAGCATGGCGCTGATCTCCTCGGTCTCGTCGAGCCTGCGCATGCTCATGATGATGGGCGAGACCAGGTTGGGATCGTCCAGCTCCCGGTAGCTGATGTCGTCCCGCTTGAGGCCGTGCACGCTGCTCGGGACGATCGAGATACCCTCCCCGGCCGCCACCAGCCCCAGCGCGATCTGCAGCTCGCGCGCTTCATGGATGCGCCCGGGCTGCAAGGCCCGGTCGTGAAACGCTGCCAGCACCTGGTCGGCATAGCTTGGGCGGGGCGCCTTGGGAAAGATGATCAGGGTTTCGCCCAGCAGGTCGTGCAGGGCCAGCACGGGCTTGGCCAGCGAGAGCGGGTGCCCGACCGGCAGCGCCACGATCATCCGCTCCTCGCGCAGCACGACCCGGCGCACGTTCGGGTCCTCGTGCCGGATGCGGCCAAACCCCACGTCGATGGTGCCCTGCTTGAGCGCGGCGATCTGGTCCATGGTGGTCATCTCAACCAGGCTCAGCTCGATCTGCGGGTGCTCGGTGCGGAAGCGCCGGATGATCTTGGGCAGCATGCCGTACAGGGTCGATCCGACAAAGCCGAGCGACATCTTCCGCTCGATCTGCCCCACCCGCCGCGTCATCGACTCCAGTTCCGCGGCTTGCGCCAGCAACTGCTGGGCGTGCGCATAGAAAAAGCGCCCGGCCTCGGTCAGCTTGAGCGGGCGCGCGTTGCGCTCGAAGAGCTGCACCCCCAGGCCCTCTTCCAGTTGCTGGATCTGCCGGCTCAGCGGCGGCTGGGCGATATGCAGCCGTTCGGCCGCGCGGGTGAAGTTGAGCTCCTCCGCGACGGCAACAAAGTAACGTAAGTGACGCAAGTCCACGACTATACCTTTTGAGTATTCAGCCAATACTAAAACAGTGTTGGACCGCCGATTTTGGCACTCCTATCCTTCGCATCAGGCTGTGACAACGACTTTTTATACCTTTATGGCATTTTAGTTCGAATCACGCTGCCCTGGCGGAATGCCACTGCAAAGACGGACCCCACATAGAAAACCAGAGACAAGGAGCAGACAAATGACGCACCCGGAAATCGAAGCGCTGGTGAAAGCGTTCATCCTCGACACCGCCAACGGCAAGGCCGATGCGCGTGTGCAAAGCGTGGTGGTCCGCCTGACCACCGATCTCTTCAAGGCGATCGAAGACCTGGACCTGAGTGCCAGCGAAGTCTGGAAGGGGATCGAGTACTTCGCCGAGGCCGGCCCGGAACTTGGCCTGCTGGCCGCCGGCCTGGGCCTGGAGCGCTTCCTGGACATCCGCGCGGATGAAGCCGAGGCAAAGGCCGGTCTCGCCGGTGGCACGCCGCGCACCATCGAAGGCCCGCTGTATGTCGCCGGCGCGCCCGCGAGCGAAGGCTTCGCGCGGCTGGACGACGGCAGCGAAGATGGCCAGGGCGAAGTCCTGTTCATGCAGGGCACGGTGTTCGGCACCGACGGCAAGCCGCTGCCCGGCGCCGCGGTGGAGGTCTGGCATGCCAACCTGCTCGGCAACTACTCGTTCTTCGACAAGACGCAGTCCGACTTCAACCTGCGCCGCACCATCACCACCGATAGCGAGGGCCGCTACCAGTTCCGCAGCATCGTGCCGATGGGCTATGGCTGCCCGCCGCAGGGCACCACGCAGCGGCTGCTGGACCTGCTGGGCCGCCATGGCCGGCGCCCCGCGCACATCCACTTCTTCGTGTCCGCAGCCGGCCATCGCAAGCTGACCACCCAGATCAACATCGACGGCGACGAATACCTGTGGGACGACTTTGCCTTTGCCAGCCGCGAGGGCCTGGTGCCAGCGATCAGGCACATCGAGTCCCCGCGGGCACTGGCCGAGCACGGCCTGGACAAGCCGTTTGCCTCCATCGATTTCGATTTCCGCCTGTACGCCGATTGCGCGGCAGCGCCGGCACCGGAAGTGGAGCGCACGCGCGCCGCCGCGTAAGCCCCGGCGCCTGAGGCATCTCAGGCGCCTCCGACAGCATCAGCAACGACGCAGCAACATCAGGGCCGCCCTGAGGATCCCTCACGGCCCGGCGCATCCGCCACGGATGCAGGAGACACCTCATGATCCCCATTTACCCGGACCACAGCCCGGCCCTGAAGCGCCTGGACGACTACCTGGTGGAAGACCGCGAGACCGGCGACCACCGCCTGCATCGCAGCGCCTTCACCGACGAGGCCCTGTTCGAACTCGAGATGAAGCACATCTTCGAGGGCAACTGGATCTACCTGGCGCACGAAAGCCAGATCCCCGGCAACAACGATTACTACACCACCTACATCGGCCGCCAGCCGATCGTGATCGCACGCAACCGCCAGGGCGAACTCAACGCGCTGATCAACGCCTGTACCCATCGCGGCGCCATGCTGTGCCGCCACAAGCGCGGCAACAAGGCGACCTACACCTGCCCGTTCCATGGCTGGACCTTCAACAACAGCGGCAAGCTGCTCAAGGTCAAGGATCCGGAAGGTGCCGGCTACCCCGATTGCTTCAACAAGGAAGGCTCGCACGACCTGAAGAAGGTGGCGCGCTTCGAGAACTATCGCGGCTTCCTGTTCGGCAGCCTGAACCCGGACGTCGCACCGCTCAAGGATTTCCTGGGCGAGGCGGCCAAGATCATCGACATGATCGTGGACCAGTCCGCCGACGGCCTGGAAGTGCTGCGTGGCGCGTCCACCTATACCTTCGAGGGCAACTGGAAGCTGCAAACCGAGAACGGCGCCGACGGCTACCACGTCTCCGCCGTGCACTGGAACTACGCTGCCACCACCAATCACCGCAAGCAGGAAAACGCCCGCGAGGACAAGATCCGGGCCATGGATGCGGGCAACTGGGGCCGGCAAGGCGGAGGTTTCTACGCGTTTGACCACGGCCACATGCTGTTGTGGTCACGCTGGGCCAACCCGGAAGACCGGCCGAACTTCAACCGGCGTGATGAATTCGCCGAGCGCTGCGGTGCCGAGACGGCGGACTGGATGATCCAGAACTCGCGCAACCTGTGCCTGTACCCCAACGTCTACCTGATGGACCAGTTCGGCTCGCAGATCCGCGTGCTGCGCCCGCTGTCGGTTGGCAAGACCGAAGTCACCATCTACTGCATCGCGCCCAAGGGCGAAGCCGACGACGCGCGCGCGCGCCGCATCCGCCAGTACGAGGACTTCTTCAACGTCAGCGGCATGGCCACGCCCGACGACCTGGAAGAATTCCGCGCCTGCCAGCAAGGCTATGCCGGCAGCGCGGTGGCATGGAACGACATGTGCCGCGGCGCCACGCACTGGGTGGAAGGCGCCGACGAGGCCGCCCGCAAGATTGGCCTCAAGCCGTTGATGAGCGGCGTCAAGACCGAGGACGAAGGCCTGTACACGGTGCAGCACCGCTACTGGCTGGACGTGATGAAGCAGGCCACGGGTGCCGAAGCCAGCAAGATCAGCAGCGTCGGGAGCGAAGCATGAGCACGACCGCAGCTACCGCACCTACCGCACCCATCGGCCTTGCCGAGATCCAGGCCTTCCTCTACCGCGAAAGCCGCCTGCTTGACGACGAACAGTGGGATGAATGGCTGGCCTGCTATCACCCGGATGCCGCGTTCTGGATGCCGTCCTGGGACGATGACGACACCCTGGTGACCGATCCGCAGCGCGAGATCTCGCTGATCTACTACCCGAACCGCCAAGGCCTGGAGGACCGCGTGTTCCGCATCAAGACCGAGCGCTCCAGCGCCACCATGCCGGACACGCGCACCAGCCACAACCTCAGCAACGTCGAACTGGAGCGCCAGGAAGGCAACGTCTGCACGGTGCGTTTCAACTGGCACACGCTGAGCCACCGCTACAAGACCAACTACTGCTACTTCGGCATGTCGCGCTACGTCATCGACTTTGCCGGCGGGCGAGCGCAGATCCTGGACAAGTATGTCGTGCTCAAGAACGACTACATCAACCAGGTCATCGACATCTATCACATCTGAGCCGACGCGCCGGAGGAACCACGCCATGGAATACAACATCGCTCTGCAGTTTGAAGACGGCGTTACCCGCTTCATCACCTGCGCCGCCAACGAAACCCTGTCCGACGCCGCCTACCGCCAGCAGATCAATATCCCGCTGGACTGCCGCGACGGCGCCTGCGGCACCTGCCGCGGCTTGTGCGAATCCGGCGAGTACGACCTGCCGGCGTCGAGCTATATCGAGGACGCGCTGACGCCCGAGGAAGCGGCCAAGGGCTACGTGCTGGCCTGCCAGACCCGCCCGCGCTCCGATTGCGTGATCAAGGTGCCGGCCTCGTCGGCCGCCTGCAAGACCGGCGTGACCAGCTACCAGGGCAAGCTGGCGGCGGTGGACAAGCTGTCGGACTCCACCATCGGGTTCTCGATCGACCTCGGCGATACCGCTGCCCCGACCTTCCTGGCGGGACAGTATGTGAACGTGGAGATTCCGGGTACCGGCCTGACCCGTTCGTACTCGTTCAGTTCCGCCCCCGGCGCCGCGCGCACTTCGTTCGTGGTGCGCAACGTGCCCAACGGCCGCATGAGCGAGTTCCTGAGCAAGCAGGCGCTGCCCGGCCAGCCCATTTCCTTCGCCGGCCCCTATGGCAGCTTCTACCTGCGCGAAGTGGCCCGCCCGGTGCTGTTCCTGGCGGGCGGCACCGGCATCGCACCCTTCCTGTCCATGCTGGACGTGCTGGCCGCGAACGGCAGCCCGCATCCGATCCGCCTGGTGTACGGCGTGACGCATGAGATCGACCTGGTGGCCCTGGAACAGCTAGACGAAGCCAAGCGCAAGCTCGCCGGCTTCGAGTACCGCACCTGCGTGCTCGATCCGGTCAGCAGCGAAACCCGCAAGGGCTATGTCACGCAGCACGTGGAGCCGGACTGGCTCAACGGCGGCGATGTCGACATCTACCTGTGCGGCCCCGTTGCCATGGTGGACGCGGTGCGCGCCTGGCTGCAGGACGCCGGGGTGACGCCGGCCAGCTTCCACTACGAAAAATTCTCGGCCAGCAACGCTGCCTGACCCACCGTCCACGGATCACAGACATCACAGACAAGCCATGAACAACAACGCGCGCTTTAGCGGAAAAATCGCCGTGGTAACCGGCGCGGCGCAGGGGATTGGACGCGGCGTGGCGCTCGCCGCCGCGGCCGAGGGTGCCAGCCTGGTGCTGGTCGACCGCTCGGCACTGGTGCATGAGGTCGCCGCGCAAATCCTCGCGAACGGCGGCCAGGCACTGGCTGTGGAAGCCGACCTGGAGACCTATGCCGGCGCCTGCCTGATGACCAGCGCGGCGCTGGAGGCACATGGCCGCATCGATGTCCTCGTCAATAACGTGGGTGGCACTATCTGGGCCAAACCCTACCAGGAATACGAGGAAGCGCAGGTCGAGGCCGAGATCCGCCGCTCGCTGTTTCCCACCCTGTGGTGCTGCCGCGCCGTGCTGCCCGGCATGATCGCGCGCAAGCAGGGCGTGATCGTCAATGTCTCGTCCATCGCCACACGCAGCATCTACCGCGTGCCCTACGCAGCCGCCAAGGGCGGCGTCAACGCCCTGACCGCCAGCCTCGCCTTCGAGCACGCGCAGGACGGCATCCGCGTCAATGCGATCGCCACCGGGGGCACCGAAGCGCCGCCGCGCAAAGTGCCCCGCAACACGGCGGAGCAGACCCCGCGGGAAGCCGCGTGGTACCAGGGCATCGTCGACCAGACCATGGCATCCAGCCTGATGCACCGCTACGGCACCATCGATGAACAGGTGCGCGCGATTCTGTTTTTGGCGTCCGACGAGGCCTCTTACATCACCGGCACAGTGCTGCCCGTCGGCGGCGGCGACCTCGGCTGAGCCGCGGCGACGCCGGCTCGCGCCCTCCCCGATAGCCACCGCACGCGCTTCCAGCGGACTAACGCTTCGCATGTTCGTGTTTTTTCTTCCCGAAGCAGCTGGAGGCGGCGTTGTCGGGGCGACGCCCTGGATGGTGAGGCGCACAACGTATTGCCCACCTCCGGAATATGCCTTTAAGAGCATATTCCTGTACCGCCCCGGACGCGTAACGCCACACGCGAATGGGTTGACCCGGGTATGCGGATATCGCGGTCCGCAGCCGGCTCGCACGGCTCACCAGGCACGGCGTGGCGCCAGCCCCAGCTGGCACGCCGTTCTCCGCTCCGTCCCGGCGGCAGATTAAATCCGTAATCCAATCAATCACTTAGCAACGCGGCGCGACAAGCGGCGGCGCCATCGCCCGCGCCGACCCCACGCCCATGGCAGCCACCTGCGCCTGCCTGCCGCCATCTCGCCAACCTGGCAAATCATCGCGGTTTCCTGGTCCGTCACCCGCTATCCGGTACCCAGCGCGGCTTTTAGTCAAACATCCACTCAAGTTCCGTGCCCGTCATTCGTTAACCCCTGTAAGACCATCCGCGTAGCTCGGATGACAAGACCTGTTCGGCTCAAAGGGCCAAGCTGAGCGGGTTTCACCCTTTTTTTCGGCCCTTTGCTTGCCGGTCATTCCCTCAAGAATGGCAAGGCATTCCGATACAGGCATCTCATGGCGAATACGCTCACTTCTTCCCAGGCTGACGGCAACACGAGCAAGCGCGGGCGACTGCTGCTGGTGCTCGGCGTCGTGCTCGTCGCGGCGCTGGGTGCCGGGGGCTTTTTTCTGGGCAACATCCTGAGTAACCGCCAACCGGCCGCGCCTGCCGCTCCGGTTGTACCGCCGCCGATTTTTGTGCCGTTGGAAGCATTTACCGTCAATCTGAAGAGCGATGACGGCGACCGCTTCCTGCATACCGGTTTGTCGCTCAAGGTGGCGGACGCGAAGGACCAGGCGCGCATCACCGAGTACCTGCCGGAAGTCCGCAGCCGCATCTTGCTGCTGCTGTCGGCCAAGCAACCGCCCGATCTGGCGACGGTGGACGGCAAGCGCAAGCTGGCCCAGGAAATCAAGAGTGTCATCAGCCAGCCGTTCGCGCCCAACCTGCCCAAGCAGCAGATCCTGGACGTCCTATTTACTTCCTTCGTGGTGCAGTAAGCGCTTTGCCCTGCCCCACCAGCAACTCCGATATGAATGCGTCCTTGTTTTCCTTGCCTGTCTCACAGCGCGCGCGCCAACGCCAGCGCGCGGGCTGATCGGTACATGGTCGCTTTCATTCATCACGGCACTCAAGGGGCAGGACACTAGATGGCCTACGACAAGTTTCTCTCGCAGGACGAGGTAGACGAACTACTGAAAGGCGTGTCAGGCGAGACCGATACGCCCGAGGTCGCCGCGCCGGTCTCCGAGGATGGCGTGCGCCCGTACAACCTGGCCACGCAAGAGCGCATCGTGCGCGGCCGGCTGCACACGCTCGAAATCATCAACGAGCGCTTTGCCCGCCAGCTTCGGACCCAGCTGTTCAACTTCATCCGCCGCGGCGCCGACATCTCGGTTGGCTCGGTGCGGATCGAGAAGTACGGCGACTTCGTGCGCAACCTGCCGGTGCCGACCAACCTGAACCTGGTGCACATGAAGCCGCTGCGCGGCACGTCGCTGTTCGTGTTCGACCCCAACCTGGTGTTCCTGGTGGTCGACAACCTGTTCGGTGGCGACGGGCGCTTCCACACCCGTGTGGAAGGCCGCGACTTTACCCAGACCGAGCAGCGTATCATCCGGCGCCTGCTGGACCTTGCGCTCAACAGCTACGGCCAGGCCTGGAATGCCGTGCATCCCATCGAGCTGGAATATGTCCGCTCGGAAATGCACACGAAGTTTGCCAACATCGCCATGCTCAGCGAGGTGGTGGTGACCACCGCCTTCCATATCGAGCTTGGCGCGGTGGGTGGCCAGCTGCACGTCTGCTTCCCGTACTCGATGATCGAGCCGGTGCGCGACCTGCTGATGAACCCGCTGCAGGACGAGGTTGAAGTAGACAAGCGCTGGATCTCCCAGCTGTGGCAGCAGATTCGCTCGGCGGAGGTGGATCTGGTGGCCGAATTTGCCCACGTGGAAAGCACCGTAGCCGAAGTGCTGGCGCTGCGCGTCGGCGACGTACTCCCCATCGAGCTGCCCGAGCAGGTCTTCGGCAAGGTCGATGGCGTACCCGTGCTGCAGGCCGGCTTTGGCACCATGAACGGCCAGTATGCGTTGCGGGTAGAACGGATGATCAATCACCAAGAAATCGATTCCAACAAGGAAACCGACCATGACTGACGGCAAAGACGACAAGCCGGCCGACCCGATGGACGACTGGGCCAGCGCCCTGGCGGAGCAGACCAGCGCCGAGGATATCGCCGCTGCCGCCGCGCCTGCCCAGGCTGTCGCCGCCACGCCAGCCACAGCCACACCAGCCGCCTCCAAGGTCTTCCAGCCGCTGGAGAAGGAAACACCGAGCGGCTTCCACAACGATATCGAGATGATTCTCGATATCCCGGTCCAGCTCACGGTAGAGCTTGGTCGCACCAAGGTGCCGATCAAGACGCTGCTGCAGCTGGCCCAGGGCTCGGTGGTGGAGCTCGACGGCCTGGCCGGCGAGCCGATGGATGTGCTGGTCAACGGCTACCTGATCGCCCAGGGCGAGGTCGTCGTGGTGAACGATAAGTTCGGCATCCGCCTGACCGACATCATCACGCCGTCCGAACGCATCCGGAAGCTCAACCGATGAAAGCCGGCCTGCGCCGGACCGCCAACGCTGCGCTTGCCGCCGGCGTGGGCCTGGCGCATGCGGCGAGCGCGTACGCGCAAGCCAGTGCCGCGGTGGCCAGCCCCGCCGGTACCGGCACGATCGCCAGCAACGCCGGGGCCGGCAGCCATGTCCCGGTCAGCAGCGCAACGGGGCTGGCGCAAGCTGGCCTCGGCCTGTTCGCCGTCATCGCCCTGATCCTGTTGCTGGCCTGGCTGGCGCGCCGCGCCGGCCTGGTCCGGCACGGCCAGGGCGGCCAGATGAAGGTAGTAGGCAGCACCATGCTCGGCGCCCGCCAGCGCCTGGTGATGGTGGAAGTGGGCGACACCTGCCTGGTGCTGGGCGTGAGCGCCGGCGAGATTCGCACGCTCCACACGTTGCCCGCGCAAGCCGCGCACAAGCCGGACCACCCCTCCGGCAGCACGGCAACCCCGGGCTCGGCCGGCAGCTTTGGACAAAAGCTGCTGCGCGCCATGCAAGACAACCTGAAGTCATGAATTTCCTGCCTGACGCCTCCCGGCGCACTTTGCAACACCACCTGCAACGCCATCTCCGGTCCGTGCGCGAATGCGCCAGCCAACCCTCCCGGCTTGCGCTTGCGGCATTGCTGGTGAGCGCCTGCCTTGCGCTGGTGCTGTTGCCCGCCATGGCCCAGGCGCAGGCATTGCCCGGCCTGACCAGCAAAGCCGGCCCGGGCGGCAGCCAGACCTGGTCGCTGTCGGTGCAGACGCTGGTCCTGCTCACCTCGCTGTCGTTCCTGCCCGCGGCCATGCTGATGATGACGGGCTTCACCCGCATCATCATCGTGCTGGGGCTGCTGCGCAATGCGCTGGGCACGGCCAGTTCCCCGCCCAACCAGGTGCTGGTGGGRCTGTCGCTGTTCCTGACCTTCTTTGTCATGTCGCCGGTGTTCGACCGCATCTACACCGACGCCTACAAGCCGCTGTCCGAGAACAAGCTCAGCCTGGAAGACGCCGCCGCCAAGGCCGCCGCGCCGCTCAAGACCTTCATGCTCAAGCAGACCCGCGAGAAGGACCTGGCGCTGTTTGCCCAGATGGCCAAGGTGCCCGAGATGCAGGGCCCCGAAGACGTGCAGATGCACATCCTGGTGCCCGCCTTTGTCACCAGMGAGCTCAAGACCGCGTTCCAGATCGGCTTTACCGTCTTCATCCCCTTCCTGATCATCGACCTGGTGGTAGCCAGCGTGCTGATGGCGATGGGCATGATGATGGTGCCGCCGGCCACCATCGCGCTGCCATTCAAGCTGATGCTGTTCGTGCTGGTGGACGGTTGGCAATTGCTGCTGGGCTCGCTGGCGCAGAGCTTCCTGAACTGATCACGGGGCGCTAGCCCCACCCAAGGCCTTCGCCATGACGCCGGAAACCGTAATGAGCATCGCCACCCAGGCGATGAAAATGACCCTGATGCTGTCCGCGCCGCTACTGCTGGTGGCGCTGGTGGCCGGCCTGGTGGTCAGCCTGTTCCAGGCCGCCACGCAGATCAATGAAATGACGCTGTCCTTCATCCCCAAGCTGCTGGCCCTGTTCGCCACCATGGTGCTGGCCGGCCCGTGGATGATCAACACCTTTGTCGACTACATGCGCGAAGTGTTCCAGGGCATTCCCGCCCTGGTGCATTGAGTCTGATGCGTCCGATAAGCCTGGCGTCGCACCTGGCTGCGCTGGGCGACATCTAACGCCGCAATAGCTGCAACAGCCGTATCCGCCGCAACAGCCGCCGTGCTCTCCGTCACCTCCGCCCAGCTCTACGCCTGGATCGCCGCCTTCCTCTGGCCCTTGTTCCGCCTGCTGGCCCTGATCGGCACCGCCCCGCTGTTTGGCGAGTCGACCATCCCGAGACGCGCCAAGGTTGGCCTGGCGGCCATGATGGCGGTGATCATCTCGCCCACCATCGACCACCTGCCGCTGGTGCCGGTGTACTCGCTGGAAGGCTTCCTGATCATCCTCAACGAGGTCGGCATCGGGCTGGCAATGGGCTTCAGCATGCGGCTGGTGTTCTCCGCTGTGCAATTCGCCGGCGAAACCATCGGCCTGCAGATGGGCCTGTCGTTCGCCTCCTTCTACGACCGCTCCTCCGGCGGCCAGACCATGGTGCTGGCGCGCTTTCTCAACGTGGTCGCCATGCTGATGTTCCTGGCCATGGACGGCCACCTGCTGCTGCTGGCCACCATCGCCGATAGCTTCGCCAGCCTGCCCATCGCCGCTCAGCCCCTCACCGGCGCCGGCTGGGCAGCAGTGGCCGCCTCCGGCGCCACCGTGTTCTCCTCGGGGATGCTGCTGGCCCTGCCGCTGATCGCCGCGCTGCTCACGCTCAACCTCGCCATGGGCATCCTGAACCGCGCATCTCCCCAACTGTCGATCTTCGCGGTCGGCTTCCCGGTCACGCTGGGCGGCGGCATCCTGATGATGATGCTGATCATGCCGCAGATGAGCACCTTCATGGCGCGGCTGATCGAGGGCGGGTTGAGTACGGTGGCGACGGTGTTGGGGCAGTTTGGGCGGTGAGGGTCAGGTCTCGGCAGACCCGCCCCCTCACGCAACCACCACCCGCGTACACCCGTCCACCGCTTCAAACCCGATATCCACCGGCAGGAACTTGGCAATCACTTCTGCATTGCTGCGCACGTGATTGGTCACTTCGTCCACGGTGAAGCTGCCGCCGCCCGCCAGGGCCATTGGCAGCAGGAGCTGGTCGGCCAGGTGCGGGCCGACCGCACCCTTGCCGGCCAGGTAGGCCTTGCCGGCCAGGTAGG
>NZ_JBFTSF010000155.1:0-28860 GCF_056399905.1 Cupriavidus sp. 01L46 | reverse complement strand
CGCCATCGGGATCGTGGTGGACGATGCGATCGTGGTGGTGGAGAACGTCGAGCGCAATATCGCCGAGGGGTTATCGCCAAAAGAGGCCACCTACAAGGCCATGCGCGAGGTGAGCGGCCCGATCATCGCCATCGCGCTGACGCTGATCGCCGTGTTCGTGCCGCTGGCCTTCATGACGGGCCTGACCGGTCAGTTCTACAAGCAGTTCGCGCTGACCATCGYCATCTCGACCATCATCTCGGCCTTCAATTCGCTGACGCTGTCGCCGGCTTTGTCCGCGCTGCTGCTGCGCGGCCACGATGCGCCGAAGGACTGGCTCTCGCGCGGCATGGATCGCGTGCTGGGTGGCTTCTTTGGCCGCTTCAACCGCTTCTTTGGCGCCAGCGCCGATCGTTACGGCAAGGGTGTGAGGGGCGTGATCTCGCGCAAGACGGCAGTGTTCGGCGTCTACGCCGTGATGCTGGCACTGACCTGGGGTGTGTTCCAGCTGGTGCCCAAGGGCTTTGTGCCGGCGCAGGACAAGCAGTACCTGGTGAGCTTTGCCAAGCTGCCCGACGGCGCCACGCTGGACCGCACCGAAGACGTGATCCGCCAGATGTCCGACATCGCGCTCAAGCAGCCGGGCGTGGAATCGGCGATTGCCTTCCCGGGCCTGTCGATCAATGGCTTCACCAACAGCCCGAGCGCCGGCATCGTCTTTGTCTCGCTCAAGCCGTTTGAAGAACGCAAGACCAAGGAACTGTCGGGCAACGCCATCGCAGCGCAGCTCAACGGCAAGTACGCCGCGATCCAGGACGCCTTCATCGCCGTGTTCCCGCCGCCGCCGGTTCAGGGCCTGGGCACMATCGGCGGCTTCAAGATGATGATCGAGGACCGCGCCGCGCTGGGTTACGACGCCTTGTTCGACGCAACCAACGCCTTTACCACCAAGGCGCGCGCCACGCCTGAGCTGGCCGGTATCTTCACCAACTACCAGGTCAACGTGCCGCAGCTGGATGTAAAGCKGGATCGGGTGAAAGCCAAGCAGCTGGGCGTGCCGGTGACGGATGTGTTCGACACGCTGCAGACCTACCTCGGCTCGGCCTATGTCAACGACTTCAACAAGTTTGGCCGGACCTACCAGGTCAAGGTCCAGGCGGATGCGCAGTTCCGCGCTCACGCCGAGGACATCCTGCAACTGAAGACGCGCAACAGCGCGGGCGACATGGTGCCGCTGTCGTCGCTGCTCACCGTCAACCAGGGCTTTGGCCCGGACAGCGTGATCCGCTACAACGGCTTTACCGCGGCCGACATGAACGGCGGCCCGGCCCCGGGCTTCTCCTCGGGCCAGGCGCAAGCCGCGGCCGAGCGCATTGCGGCCGAGACGCTGCCCAAGGGCATCAAGTTCGAGTGGACCGACCTGACCTACCAGGACATCCTGGCCGGCAACGCGGGGGTATGGATCTTCCCGCTGTGCGTGCTGCTGGTGTTCCTGGTGCTGGCCGCGCAGTACGAAAGCCTGACCTTGCCGCTGGCCGTGATCCTGATCGTGCCCCTGAGCCTGCTGGCTGCCATGACTGGCGTGTGGCTGACCAAGGGCGACAACAACATCTTCACGCAGATTGGTTTCATCGTGCTGGTGGGGTTGTCAGCGAAGAACGCGATCCTGATCGTGGAGTTTGCGCGGGAACTGGAGCATGAAGGCCGCTCCATCGTGGCCGCCGCGATCGAAGCCAGCCGCCTGCGCCTGCGCCCGATCTTGATGACGTCGTTCGCGTTCATCATGGGTGTGGTGCCGCTGGTGGTGTCCACCGGCGCGGGTGCCGAGATGCGCCATGCGATGGGCGTGGCGGTGTTCGCCGGCATGCTGGGCGTGACCTTCTTCGGGCTGTTCCTGACGCCCGTGTTCTACGTGGCGCTGCGCCTGCTGGCGACCCGTGGCATGCGCCGCACGGTGTCGGACGCGCCGTCGGCGAGCCACAAGGCTATCGCCTCCGCTGAATAACGGTGATCGACATGAATGCAACATTGACATCCAAGATGACATCGCGACTCCCCGCGGCGCTGCCGCGCCTGGCCACGCTGGCCGTGGCCCTGATCCTGGCGGGCTGCTCGCTGGCGCCGACCTACAAGGTGCCGGAAAGCGCGACCGCCGCCACGCCGGCCTACAAGGAAGCGATGGCTGCGCAAGCCGAAGGCACGCAATGGAAGGTGGCCACGCCGGCAGAAGGCGCGCAGCGCGGCGAATGGTGGAAGATCTTCGGCGACGCCGATCTCGACCGCCTGATTGCCACGGCCACCGAGTCCAACCAGGACCTGGCGATCGCCGCGGCGCGCCTCAAGCAGGCCCGCGCCTTCACCGGCGTGGCCGAGGCCGACCAGTACCCGCAGTTGAGCGTGGGCCTGGACCCGACCCGCACCCAGTCCTCGGCCGCCTCGCAGGGGTTGCCGGACGGCACGCGGGTGGCGCCGCAGACGGTGCTCAAGGCACGCGCCATCGCCAGCTACGAGCTCGACCTGTTCKGCCGCGTGGCGGACAACGTCAAGGCGGCGCGGGCGGAAGGCGACGCTGCCGAAGACCTGTATCGCTCGGTGTTGCTAGCGCTGCAGGCGGACGTTGCGCAAGCCTACTTCGCGCTGCGCACGCTGGACAGCGAGCGCGACCTGCTCAACGCCACCATCACCTTGCGAGAGGACGCGCTCAAGCTGCTCAAGCGCCGGTTCGACGAAGGCGAGACCACGGACCTCGACCCCGCCCGCGCCGAAGCCGAGCTGGGTACGGCCCGCGCGGATCTGGCCAGCATCGAACGCCGCCGCGCCAACCAGGAGCACGCGCTGGCGGTACTGACGGGGGCGCCGCCGGCCGCCTTCACGCTGGCCGCGCGCCCGCTGGACGCGGCGCTGATCTCCGTGCCGGCGGGCCTGCCCTCCGACCTGCTGGAGCGCCGCCCCGACATCGCCCAGGCAGAGCGCCTGATGGCGGCGGCCAACGCGCGCATCGGCGTGGCAAAGGCCGCGTTCTATCCGCGCATCACGCTCACCGRCTTGTTCGGCTTTGAATCGAACGACCTGTCGAACCTGTTCAAGTGGTCGTCACGCGCGTGGATGCTGGGCCCGCTGGTGGGCAGCACGATTGCCGCGCCGATCCTCGACGGGGGCCGCAACAAGGCCAACCTGGCGGCGGCGCGCGCGCAGCACGAGGAAGCGGTGGCGAGCTACCGCCAGAGCGTGTTGACGGCGATGCGCGAGGTGGAAGACAGCCTGGCAGACGTACGCTGGCTGAGCCAGCAGGCCGGCGCATTGGACGGCGCACTGGGCGGCGCCCGCCGCGCGGCCAAGATCTCGCGCAGCCGCTACGAAGCGGGCGCAGTGGATTACCTGACGGTGATCGACGCGGATCGTACGGTGCTGCAGTCGCAGCGCGATGCCAACCAGGTGGCCGGGCTGCGCGCCTCCGCCACGGTGGCGCTGGTGCGCCGGCTGGGCGGCGGCTGGGGGCCGTTGCCGGATGCCGCACCCAGCGTGGCGCAGGCGGGCACTGGCCCGCTGGCATCGAACCACTGAGTCCTGGCGCCAGGCCTTCAAAACGCGGCAACCGCCCTCGCGCGGTTGCCGCGTTTTGTCATTGCCGCGCCAACGTGGCCAACAAATCTGACTACACTAAAAGCACCTCGGCCACCCCAGCCGGAAAGGGCCGCAGGCCTTACCGCAGCCCGCCGGCGCATTGTTTGTCCAGGCCTCCACCATGAGCAGGCGGCGAACCCACAGTACGCGAACCCACAGTAGGCGGACCCACAAACGGCGGACCCTGTTCGTCGGGTTCCTGGTTCTGGCGGGCGCGGCGGCCGTGCTGTTGCTCCCGTTGCCGCGGCCGTGGCGCGCCGTTACGCATATCGTCAACGAGGTGACGATCGCGCAACCCGATGCCGTGGTGTTCGACTACGTTTCCACGCCCGCCAACTGGCCCAACTGGCATCCATCCTCGCTCGCCGTGACTGGCGCCTCGGCCGGTCATTCGCTCCTGCCCGGCGAGCAGGTCACCGAGACCTTCCTGGTAGCCGGGCGGCGCGGCCAGGTGGTGTGGACTGCGGTGGAGCGCAGCCCATCCTCGGCCTGGACGATCCAGGGCACCATCGACGGGCGCGAGGCGGGCGCGGTCCGCTACACGCTCGCCCAGACGCCGGAGGGCACGCATTTCCGGCGCGAATTCAGCTACGCCGCGCCGAATCTGCTCTTTACGCTGACTAATTGGCTGGTGCTGCGAAAGCGCATTGAGGCCGAGTCGGCCGAGGCGGTGACGCGGCTGCGGGCGGTGCTGGAGGCCCGCAAGCCCTCGCCCGGCACGGGCGGCTGATCAGCGCGCCGCCTGGGCCGCCGCGTCCGGGCTGGCTACCGGCCGAGCCAGCGCGAGCAACAGCAGCGCACAGAGCAACGCCGCCGCCAGGTTGTAGCCCATCGCGCCGGCAAACGCGTGGGCATAGCGTTGCGCGCTGCCGATGCCGATACCGATACCGCCTTCGGTTTGCAACGCCCGCTGGAAGAACATCCCCGCGATGGCGATGCCGAATGCGCCGCCCACTTGCTGCATGGTGGACACCAGCCCGGACGCCATGCCGGCCTGCGCCTCCCGTGCAAGGCCGAGCACGAGATTGAGCAGCGGCGTCATCAGCATGCCCTKGGCCAGGCCAAACAGGATCAGCGCGGGCACCAGATGCCAGGGCACCAGCATGGCGCCTGCCGTCACCACCTGGAGCGTCAGGGCGGTGTGCGCCGCGGCGTACAGCAAGGCCGCCACGGCGAGCACGGCGTTGCCGAAGCGGCCCACCAGCCGGGGCGCCCATATCGACGCGGCGACGAATCCCACGCTGGCCGGCGCGAACACGCTGCCGGCCAGCAGCGGGCCGACGCCCAGCCCGGCCTGCAACAGCAGGGCGAAGCACAGGAAGAACGCGCTGGCCGTGGAGTACACCAGCAGCACCACCAGCGTACCCAGGGCAAAGCGGCGCTGGGCGAACAGGGCCAGGTCCACCAGCGGAGCGGACCGGCGCCGTTCCACGCGCACAAAGCCGGCCAGCAAGGCGGCGGCCAGCGCCAGCGAGGCAAAGGCCCAGCCCGGCCAGCCGCGCGCGGGGCCCTCCAGCAGCGGCACCAGCAGCAGCGTCAGCCCGGCGCTGGCCAGCAGCACGCCGGGCCAGTCCAGCCCGCTTGCGGGCGAGCCGGGCGCTGCCATGGCCCGCGATTCGGGGATGCGCCGCGCGGCCAGCATGGCAGCCGCGCCCACCGGGATATTGATCAGGAAGATCAGGCGCCAGCCGAGGCCGAACAGATCGCTCTGCACCAGCAGGCCGCCCAGCACCTGGCCGGCGATGGCGGCCAGGCCAAGCGTCATGCCGAGCAGGCCGAAGGCGCGGCGGCGCGCGGCCTCGTCAAAGCTGACGCGGATCACGGCGTAGATCTGGGGGAACAGCAGCGCGGCGGCGGCGCCTTGCAGCACGCGCGCCGCGATCAGCAGCGTGATCAGCAGCACGCCGTAGGCCAGTTCGTAGGCCGCCACAACCGCGCCGATCTCGCCGAAGCTGGCGCCCAGGTCAGCCTGGATGGAAGGAATCGCCACATTGACCACGAACAGGTCGAAGACGGTGACAAAGCCACCTAGCAACAGCACGAACAGCACGGGCAAGCCGCTTGGAGAGGGCATGGGGGATCCTGTTGAATACGCAGGCCCGCATTCTCAGCTGYTCGTTAAAGTATTACAATTTAACTCCTTATGCTATTACAGCAGGCAATAGGCTAATTCCATGCAGCTAGTTCCATGCCCCTAATTCCATGCCGCCACGCACCCTAGACCGCACACGCGCCGCGTTGGCGGACTTCCTGCGCCAGCGGCGCGAGTGCATCTCTCCCGCGCAGGCGGGCCTGCCCAGCGCCGGCCGGCGCCGCACCCCGGGGCTGCGCCGCGAGGAGGTGGCGGCGTTGGCCGGCGTGGGCCTGACCTGGTACACCTGGCTGGAGCAGGGGCGCGAGATCGGCGTTTCGGCGGCGTTCCTGGAGAACCTGGCGCGCGTGCTCCGGCTGGACGCCGCCGAGCGGCGCCACCTGTTTCTGCTGGCGCACCAGCGCCCGCCGGCCGAGAGCGGGCGCACCTGGTGCACGGTGCCGCCGCTGGTGCGCCGGTTGATGGACGACCTGCCGCTGCGGCCTGCCTATGTGCTCAACCTGCGCTGGGATGTGCTGGCGTGGAACGCGGCGGCCGAGCGCGTGTTTGGCTTTGGCGCTTGCGCGCCGGGCCATCGCAATATGCTGCGCATGATCTTTCTGGACCCGGCCATGCGCGAGCGCTTTGCCGGCTGGGAGGCACAGGCGCCACAGATGCTGGCGAGCTTTCGCCGCGACCTGGCCCGCGCGCCGGACGATCCGACCCTGCTTGAGCTGGTGGACGAGCTGGAGCGCGCGGCGCCGGATTTCAGGCAATGGTGGCGCCAGCACGATGTGCAGGGCGTTTGCAGCGGCATCCGCGCCTTGTGGCTGGATGCGGTGGGGACGGTGCGCTGCGAGCATGCCACGCTCACTGCGGACGAGGAGCGTCACCTGCGGCTGGTGGTCTATGCGGCGGTTGCGGGGGAGCCTGGCAGCGAGGCGTTCGAGGCGTGGCTGGCCAGCGGCATCGGCAGCGGTGCGTG
Source organism: Cupriavidus sp. 01L46 (assembly GCF_056399905.1). Lineage (NCBI taxonomy): Bacteria > Pseudomonadati > Pseudomonadota > Betaproteobacteria > Burkholderiales > Burkholderiaceae > Cupriavidus > Cupriavidus sp. 01L46. The sequence continues at coordinate 22,201 of NZ_JBFTSF010000155.1, read as the reverse complement.
CGCGCCGGCCGTATACTGATCGTGCAATTCAATCGGAGTCGATGGTGTCGGTAGAAAACCTGGCGTCCCCTGCAGGACGCACCCCAGAAGCGGCAGCTACGCCGGAGCCGGCAGCGCAAGCATTGCCGCCCAAGCCTGTGGCGCCGCCCACGCCGGATATCAATGATTGCTGCGGCAATGGCTGCGATCCCTGCATCTTCGACCTGCACGCCGCGGCGATGGAGCAGTACCGCGCCGAGCTCAAGGCTTGGCTGGCGCTTGCCGGCCAGACGGCCGATGCCGGCGCGGGTGGTCCCAGCTTCTGACCCGGCTGGCACGCCACAAGCACCAGACACGTACCTCACGAGGAGCCTGCCTTGACCGTCGCCGACCGGAATATGCTGGCTGATCTCCACGCGTTCGTGCGGGACCATCCGCGCCTGCTGGTGCTGACCGGGGCTGGCATCAGCACCGATTCCGGCATTCCCGGCTACCGTGACGCGCAGGGCACCTGGCAGCGCACGCCGCCCGTGCAGGCGCAGGATTTTTTTCGCTCGCATGCGGTGCGCCAGCGTTACTGGGCGCGCAGCATGCTGGGCTGGCCGGTGCTTGCCAACGCACAGCCCAACGCCGCGCACTTCGCGCTGGCTCAGCTGCAAGCGGCAGGCTATGTGCGCCAGCTTGTCACCCAGAACGTGGACGGCCTGCACCAGCGCGCTGGCAGCACCGGCGTGATCGAGCTGCATGGCCATGTGGGCAGCGTGATCTGCCTGCAATGCGGCACGCGCCGCCCGCGCGCCTCGCTGCAGGCGCAGCTCGAGGCGGACAACCCGGCGCTAGCCGAACTGCGCGCGCTGCCGGCTTCCGACGGCGATGCGCACCTGGAGCTGGCCAGCTTCGAGGCCGTGCATATTCCCGTGTGCGGGCATTGCGGCGGCGTGCTCAAGCCCGACGTGGTGTTCTTCGGGGAGTCGGTGCCGCGCGAGCGCGTGGATGCGTCCCTGCAGGCGCTGGATGAGTCAGATGCCTTGCTGGTGATCGGCTCGTCGCTCACGGTGTTCTCCGGTTACCGCTTCTGCCTGGCGGCGGAAAAGCTGGGCAAGCCGGTGGCGGCCATCAATCTTGGCCAGACCCGTGCCGATGCGCTGCTGGCGTTGAAGGTGGATGCCTCGTGCGCGGCGGCGCTGACGGACCTGGCCGGGCGGCTGGACTTGCCTGCGGGCGCCCCCGCCCACTAGACGCGCTCAGGGATCGCGCCGAGCCAGCGGATTGCCGGGGCCGGGCACCGGCAGCGTGCGCTGCGCATCGCCGGCGTGCAGGGTGTAGCGGTTTGCGGCGTCCGGTCCGTCGACGATTTGCAGGCCTTCGCGCAGCAGCCAGGCCCGGATCTGGGCCTCGGTGGCTTCCGGGTGAAACTGTGCGTGCAGGTTGCTGCCGCCATCGCTGCTGCTGCTGTCGATCTGGGGGGGGGCGTGCTGCCGCCGTGCGCCGGCAGTGCGGCGTTGCCGCTGTTGTAGCGTCCCACCAGCAGGCCGAATTGCAGCACCGCCAGCGTGGCGGCAACCAGGGCAAAGGGCTTGACCCAGCGGGCGCCGTTGGCGGCTTCGGCGGGCGGCGGTTGCGGGACGGGACGTTGCTTTGATTTGACCTCGTTCATTTTGCTGTCGCTCTTGCTGCCGCCATTGCTGCCGTTGTTGCTGTCGCGGGCAATGCGGACGCGGCATTGTATCGCTTCGAGGTGATCAATAAAGCTCACGTTGACGGGGAATCCGGCCACCCTCCGGCACTGGCTTGTGCCCGCTCGGCCTCRGCAAACGCCACCCTTCGTCAGAGGGGCGCTTGCTGCAGCCGCAAGGCATGAAAGCAAGCTAGGGAATCCCACTACAGCACTGGCGCGGATATTGCTTAAAATCCGCTGTTAATACTGTGAAATTTCACAAGGCGGGCAAAATGCAAGTAGCGAGTCTGGCCAGCGCTGGCCAGGAGCCGATTTGACGTGCCGCGCGCACTGCGGCGGGGCGCGGGTGTGGTGCTGTGGGTGCGGTGGGTGCGGTGAGTGCGGTGCGTGCGGTGCGTGCGGAGGCCCGGCGCCATGAATACGCGCTTTGTCGAAGCCTTCATGTGGGTGGCGCGGCTAGGCAGCTTTCGCGCGGCGGCCGAGAAGCTGCACATCACCCAGGCCGCCATGTCCAATCGCATTGCCTCGCTGGAGCAGGAGATTGGCGCGCGCGTATTCGAGCGCGAGGCGCGGGACCTGCGGCTCACGCCGGTGGGATTGCGCCTGCTTGGCTACGGCGAGCGGCTGCTGGAGCTGCAGCGGGAGATCATGGTGCTGGGGCGCGCCGGCCATGAGCTGCTGGGGCTGGTGCGCATCGGCGCCATCGAGAGCGTGGTGCATACCTGGCTGGTCGACTTCCTGCGGCACCTGCAATCATCCTATCCGGGCATCGAGGTGCAGATCACCTCAGAGACCACGGAAGGGCTGCACAAGACCTTGCGCGCCGGCGGCATCGATATCGCCTTGCAGACGGACCCCGCGGTGGGCGAGGGCATCACCAGCACGCCGTGCCTGCCGATGGCGATCGGGTGGGTCGGGCCGCCCGGCGCGGCGCAGCCCGATGAAGGGAAACTGGCCACGCTGCTGCAGCACCCGACCATCACCATGAGCCCGGGCTCGCAGCCGCACGTGGCGCTCAAGGAGTTGTACCGCAAGGCCGGGCTACCCGTTGGCAAGGTGCACTGCGTGAGCTCCATCGCGGCCATCGTGCGGCTGGTGAAGGCGGGCTTTGGCAATGCGCTGATGCCGCTGGCGCCGGTGCGTGAAGAGGTGGAGCGCGGCGAGTTGCGCGTGATCTGCTGCGATGTGCCGCTGCCGCACCAACGGCTGGTAGTGAGCCATCTCGACCATGCGGCGTCGGAGGCGATTCGCCTGGTGGCGGATCTGGCTTGCCGCGAATCGGATCGCTTTGTGCGTTCGCTGCCTGCACCGTTTGCGCCGGAGTGAGGCATGGCCGCGCGCTAAGCTGGTGCGCGAACGCAGCCGGATCGAACAGAAAAACTGATCGGAAACACCAAGAAAAACCCGTTTGTCGCGCGCGGCGATCGCGCCGATCATCAACTCACCGCTTTGTATTGGCGTGGCAACCGGAGAGTTTGATGAGCGAGATGTTCGCGACTGAAAGTTTGGCGATAGAGAGCGTGGCAGGCATGGCCCCGCAGGGCATGTTGTTTGTCGCGTCGAATGTGGATGCGGCCGACGAAGCCGATTTCAATCAATGGTACGACCGCGAGCACGTGGAAGAGCGCGCCCGCATCGAAGGCTTCATCTCTGCCGCGCGCTATGAAGCCGTGCAGGGCGGCCCCAAGTATCTCGGCCTGTATCGCACCGAGTCGCTCGGTGCTTTCACCTCCGCGGCCTACAAGGCGGCCTTTCGCCGCCAGACGCCGTGGTCGGTGGCCAACCTGGACCGCATGCGCCAGCCGATGCGCCGCGTGAGCGAAGTCACCGCCACGGTCGGGCAGGGCAGCGGCAGCTGGATTGCCGTGCTGCCGCTGGCGCAACCGGAGGATCCGCTGGCACTGGTCGACCTGGCGGGCGAGGTCGGCGGGCAACTGTCCGCGCAGCCTGGCTTTGTCCAGTCCTACCTGCTGATGCCCGACGCCGAGCTAAGCCAGCCGTTGCCCAAGGAGAGCCTGACCGACCGGCAACTGCTGCCCATCCTGGTGATCGAGAGCAGCGCCGAAGCCGCGAACGAGCAGGCACTGCAGGAAGCGGCAAAGCGCCTTGGCGCATCGATGCAGCAGTCTGCGCGCTACGCACTGAAATGGAAGCTCTTCTCCGGGGAGGTGGCGTGATGACCAACGCCAGCACGATTTCCACCGCGCAGGGCGCCGCAGGCACGCTCGATGCGGCCACGCACGCCGCCAAGCCCAGGATGGGCCGGCTGGCCGCGGCCAGCACCATCGGCACCACGCTGGAGTGGTACGACTTCACCGTCTACAACCTGATGGCCGCGTTGGTGTTCAACGCGGTGTTCTTCCCCTCGTTCGATCCGCTCACGGGCACGATCCTGGCGTTTTCCACCTATGCGGTGGGCTATGTCTCGCGCCCGCTTGGCGGCGTGCTGTTCGGGCATCTGGGCGACAAGCTCGGCCGGCGCTTCGTGCTGGTCGCCACGCTGATCCTGATGGGCGTGGCCACGGGGCTGATKGGCTTGCTGCCCACTTACATGTCGTGGGGCATCTGGAGCCCGATCCTGCTGGTGGCGCTGCGCTTCCTGCAAGGGGCGGCGATCGGCGGCGAATGGGCTGGCGCGGTCTTGCTGTCGATGGAGCACGGCGCGCAGCACCAGCGCGGGCGCAACGCGTCGTTCACGCAGGTGGGGCCGTCGTGCGGCACGCTGCTGGGCACCGGCTTTATCGCCGTGGTATCGCTGTGGCTGAGCCCGGAGGATTTCCAGGCGTGGGGCTGGCGCATTCCGTTCCTGTCGAGCGTGCTGCTGGTGCTGTTCGGGCTGTGGCTGCGCAAGGGCGTTGAGGAAACCCCGCTGTTCAAGGAGATGGAAGCGCGCAAGAGCACGGCCAAGACGCCGATCAAGGAAGTGTTCGTGGATCACTGGCGGCGCCTGCTGGTGGCCGGTGGCGTGCGCATCGGCTCCGACGTGCTCTATGCGCTGGTGGTGGTCTTCACGCTGACCTACGTGACCAGCGTGCTGCACCTGTCCCGGCCGCTGGCGCTGACCGCGACCATGATCGGCGCGGCGTGCAACGCCATCGCGGTGCCCTTGTTCGGCAGCCTGTCGGACAAGCTCGGCCGCCGCCCGGTGTACATAGCCGGGGCCTTGCTGGCCGTGGTGTGGGCCTTTGTGTTCTTCCGCCTGATGGACAGCGCGCAGCCGCTGCAGATCTGCGCCGCGGTGGTGGTCGGGCTGATCATCCACGCCATGATGTACGGCCCGCAGGCGGCCTTCGTGACCGAGCRGTTCCCCACGCGGGTGCGCTACGCCGGGTCCTCGCTGGCCTATACGCTGGCGGGCATCGTGGGCGGCGGCTTTGCGCCGCTGATCATCGCCAGCCTTTACAAGTCGTATGGCTCGACGCTGGCGATCTCGCTGTATGTCAGCGCCGCCGTGGCGCTGACGCTGGCGGCGCTGCTGGTGGCGCGGGAAACCGCGAAGAAGCCGCTCGAAAGCTGATCCGGCTAGCCCTCGAGCGCCGTCGCGAAGACCGTTTCGCGGCGGCCTTGCAGCAGCGCCTGGCGAAAGGAAAGCACATGGGCCGTGACCGCGTTGGCCGCTGCCGCGCCGTCGCCGTCGCGCAGCGCCTTCAGGATGGCACGGTGCTCGGCGCCGACCTCGGCCAGGTGCCCTTCGGACGACAGCGAAATGGCCCAGAAGCGCTGTGAGCGCGCGTGCAGCACCTTGAGGATTTCGATGAGGATCGGGTTGTCCGAGACCTGCGCGATTTCCTCGTGGAACAGGCGGTCCAGGTTGGTCACCTCGGGCAGGTTGCGCTGCGCCACGGCGTCTTCCACCTGGCTCAGCAGGCTTTCGAGCTTGCGCAGGCCGGCGGCGGTGATGCGCTCGGCAGCCAGCCTGGCGCACAGCGTTTCGTTGGCCAGGCGCACGTCGATCAGGTGCAGCGCATCGTCGATGGACAGTGGCGAGACCACCACGCCCTTGCGTGGCAGGATCTGGACCAGCCCTTCGTTGGCCAGCCGGTGCAGCGCCTGGTTGATGGGCGTGCGGCCGAGGTCAAGATCGTCGACCAGGGTGGAGATGTTGAGGTGCTCGCCGGGGCGGTAGACCAGTGTGGTCAGCCGCTCCCGCAGGCCGTTGTAGGCCAGCTCATTCTGCGATGGTTCTTCGGTCCTGGCCCGGGCGCGCGATGTGCCGGCGCTGCGGCGATCCACTGATGGCAAAACTCTCTCCCGACAACACGGCAACGCGTGCAAGGGCGATATCGTACTACCAAAAGCAGGCGCGGCCCGAGGCGCCTGGTCAATGCCGCATGCCTAATCCAGCTTGATGTCCGCCGTGCTGATCACGGCCTTCCACTTGGCCACTTCGGCCGCGGTGTGGTGGTTCAGCGCGGCGGGTTTGTAGGCGGCGTCCGGCAGCAGCTGGATGCCCTGGTCGGCGAGCTTCTTCGCAAACTCCGGGTCGGCGATGGCCTTGGCGAACGCGGCGTAGTTGCGCGCGATGACGTCCTTGGGCGTGCCCTTCGGCGCATACAGGCCATACCAGGTGGATGCCTCGAAGTTCGGCATCACGGTTTCCGCCACGGTGGGCACGTTGGGGAACTGCGGCACGCGCTGCTTCGCCGTCTGCGCGATGGCGACGACCTTGCCGCCCTTGACTTGCGGCAGGGCGGTGTTGGTCTGGTCGAACATGCCATCCACCTGCCCGCCCATGACATCGGTCAGGGCCGGGCCGGCGCCTTTGTACGACACCGGGGTCACCTTGATCCTGGCCTGCTGGGCGAACATGGCGGCGACCAGATGCGAGGTGGAGCCCACGCCCGCGTTGCCGAAGTTGAGCTTGCCCGGATTGGCGCTGGCAAAGGCGACCAGGTCCTGCACGGTCTTGAACTTCGAGTTCGCGCCGACCAGCAGCACCAGCGGCGTATCGGGGAAGCGGAACACGCCCTCGAAGTCCTTGACCGGGTCATAGGACAGCTTCTTGTATAGCGACGGCGCCGCGGCCATATAGCCCATATGCCCGACCAGGAAGGTGTAGCCATCGGGCGCGGCCTTTGCCGCCTTGCCCGCGCCGATGGTGCCGCCGGCGCCGGCCTGGTTCTCGATCAGCACCGGCTGGCCCAGATCGCGCCCGACGCGGTCCGCGATATTGCGGGCAAGCGCGTCGGTGGGGCCGCCGGCCGCGAAAGGCACGATCCACGTGACCGGGCGGGCGGGGTAGCTTTGCGCCAGCGCGCTGGTGGACAGGGCTAGCAGGGCCAGGGCGGCGCCCAGTTGCTTGGTCATTGTTGTCTCCATCATCAAGGTGGTATCGGTTGTTCTGAGATGACCGGTACTGCTTATATGTACATCTAAGAAATATGTTTGAACATATATTAGGAATCTGGCCAGCGACCGTCAAGCCGGATCCACATCTCGTTTACCCTTTACGCTTGGCTTGCGGGCCGCCAGGCGCTAGCATCTGCTACGCCTCAGGCACATCGATCGATCATTCAGGGAACCCATGGAGCCACGCCACGCCGAGTTGACCAAGGCACTTATTCACGACATCACGAGCGGGGTCTATCCGGTCGGGTCAAGCCTGCCGGGCGAACTGGAGCTGGCCGAAAAGCACGGCGTCAGCCGGGGCACCGTGCGGGTGGCGCTGATGCGCATCCAGGAGCTAGGCCTGGTCTCGCGCAAAAAGCGCGCCGGCACCCGGGTGGAAGCCGCCGCGCCGCGCAGCAGAATCCTCCCGCACCAACCCCGAAGCGCCAGCCCACCCGTTATCGTGGTCCGATATCTACGTGATGGCGGCTGACGGCAGCAAGATCCGCAAGCTGCTCAAGACGGATCCCAACCTGATCAGCGAGATGGTCGGCAAGACCACCGGGCGCCTGGTCAAGGAAGTGCGCCAGACCGTGCGCGCGGTGGGCGTGCCCGCCGCGCTCGCGGACGTGCTGGGCACCGCGCCCGATGCCCATGCGCTGGAATTCGTGCGGCGGTATTTCGACCAGTCGGACCGGTTGTTCGAAGTGGTGGTGAGCTTGCATCCGGCCGATCGCTTCACGTATTCGACGGTGCTGCAGCGTCAGGGCTGAGCTTCGCCGGTCCGGAGCTCGTCTGGAAACGGGGAGTCAAGGGATTTGCTTTCCGGTGGCGGGGCGTGTCATTATGTATAGACATAATTGATTCGCGCAGCCGCTGGTCCGCTTGCTGCGCCCACCCCGCCATGACCGTGATCTTCCAGGAAGACGTCGTCGACACCATTGCCGACGCGCTGCAGTACGTCAGCTACTACCATCCCGCCGATTTCGTGCAGGCGCTCAAGCGCGCCTTTGCCGCCGAGCCCGCTGGCGCGGCGCGCGATGCCATCGAGCAGTTGCTGGTCAACAGCCGCATGAGCGCCGAGGCGCACCGGCCGATCTGCCAGGACACCGGCGTGGCGCAGGTTTTCATGACCGTGGGCATGGACGTGCGCTTTGCGGCGCGCGATGGCGCAGCAAAGCTGTCCGTGCAGCAGATGGTGGACGCCGCCGTGCGCCGGGGCTACACGCACAGCGCCAATCCGCTGCGCGCCACCATGGTCGGCTCGGCACTGGGGGAGCGGCGCAACACCGGCGACAACACCCCGGGCTTCCTGCAACTGGAACTGGTGCCCGGCAACACCATCAAGATGACGGTGGTGGCCAAGGGCGGCGGCGGCGACGTGAAGGCGAAGTTCGCCACGCTCAACCCAAGCGATTCGCTGGTCGACTGGGTCCTCGCCGCCATCCCGCAGATGGGCGCTGGCTGGTGCCCGCCCGGTGTGCTTGGCGTTGGGGTGGGCGGCACGCCGGAGCAGGCCATGCTGGCGGCCAAGCGCGCGTTGTTCAGCCCCATCGACATCCATGCGCTGCGCGACAAGGGGCCCGCGAACGACACCGAGCGGCTGCGGCTGGAACTGTTCGAGCGCATCAACGCGCTCGGCATCGGTGCGCAGGGGCTGGGCGGGCTGGCCACCGTGCTGGATGTCAAGGTGGCCGCGCTGCCGTGTCACGCTGCGACGCTGCCGGTGGCGCTGATTCCCAATTGCGCGGCCACGCGTTTTGTCACGCTGGAGCTGGATGGCTCAGGCCCCGCGCGGCTGGAGCCGCCGCCTGCCGGCACCTGGGATGGCATTCCCGGCGCGTTGGCCGCCAAGCCCGGCCGCGTGGTCGACCTGGACAACCTGGATGCCGCGGAGGTGGCGCAATGGCAGGTTGGCGAGACCTTGCGGCTGCGCGGCCGCCTGCTGACGGCGCGCGATGCCGCGCACAAACGGCTGGTAGCCATGCTGGATGCGGGCGAGCCGCTGCCGGTGCCGCTGCGCAATCGCGCGATCTACTATGTGGGGCCGGTCGACGCCGTGGGCGACGAAGCGGTAGGCCCGGCAGGGCCGACCACGGCTACGCGCATGGACAAGTTCGTGCCGCAGTTGCTGGAGCAGACGGGCTTGCTGGTGATGATCGGCAAGGCCGAGCGCGGGCCAGTGGCCATCGAGGCCATCCGCCGCCACGGCGCGGCCTACCTGATCGCGGTGGGTGGCGCGGCCTACCTGATCTCCCGGGCGATCCGCAAGGCACGCGTGCTGGCCTTCGCGGAACTGGGGATGGAGGCCATCTATGAGTTCGAGGTGGAGGACATGCCTGCCACGGTGGCGGTGGATGCCACGGGGCGGTCGATACATCGGATCGTCGCGGGCTGAGGCCCGCAGCGCTCCGGGGAGCTACGCCTGGGGCCGATAGCGCCCGCGCAGCGGATCCAGCAGGCTGGTCAGGCCGTTGTGGTCGAGTTCGTGCATCAGGGCCAGCAGCTGGCCGATCTCKCCCGGCGGAAAGCCTTCGCGCGCGAACCAGTTCAGGTAGGTGCCCGGCAGGCTGGCGATGGCGCGGCCCTTGTACTTGCCATAGGGCATGGTGCGGGTGAGCAGGAGTGGCAGGTGTTCGGGATTCATGGAGCAACCTCAGGCGGGCCTCGGATGGCGCCGGCAGGGGGATGTTACCAGCGTGCCGCGCCCGGTTTGCCGCCGCCTGCCGCGCCGGGGTACGATCCTGACCTTATCGCTGACGAGGACAAGCAAGATGGCAAAGCAAGGCACAGGCGCTGGCCTGAAAAGCATCGCTCTGTTCGAGGCTGCCAAGGGTGTGCTGGTGATCCTGGTGGGGCTGGGCCTGGTTGCGCTGCTGCACCGGGACGCGCAGGCGCTGGCCGAGGCCATTGTCGCCCGCCTGCACCTGAACCCGGGGAGCCGCTACCCGACCATCTTCCTGTCGCTGATGGCCCATCCGAGCGACGCGCGCCTGTGGGCCATTGGCGGATCCGCCGCGATGTACGCAGCCATGCGCCTCACGGAGGCCTACGGCCTGTGGCGTCAGCGCGTGTGGGCGAAATGGCTGGGCGTATGGTCGGGCGCGGTCTACATCCCGGTGGAACTGTACGAGGCGGTGGTGCATCCCAGCGCGATTCACATCGGGCTGGCCATCGCCAATGTACTGATCGTGGCCTACCTGGCAAACAGCATCAGGCACAATCCGGCCGGCGCCTAGCCATCGCAGGCGCCTCCCGGCGTGGCCAGGCCAGCAATGCGCCAGCGGCCAGGCCGTACAGGTGGGCGCTGGCCACGACCGGGCCGCCCAGCCATGCGCCTGCGTCCTCGGCGGGCCCCGCCAGGATCTGCCAGCCCGCGCGCGCCGCCAGCGCGAGCAGCAGCATCGCCGCGAGGCCATCGCGGCGGGCCCGGGGCAGCAGGGCGACCATGGCAAGCCCGTAGTTGATGCCGGAGAAGCCCGCATAGCGGAGCAGCTCCGGCTCGCCGGCTAGCAGCAGCAATCCTGTCATGGCCGCCAATGGCGGCACCACGTGCCAGGCGCGCATGTGCGCCGGCAGGAGCGCAGCCAGCATCAGCAGCCCCGCCACGTTGAGCAGGCAATGTGCCCAGCCGAGATGCACGAAATGACAGCTCAGCAGGCGCCATGCTTCACCCGCGAGCATGGCCTCGCGATCGAAGCGCAGGGCCTGCATCAGCGCAGGCCCGGCAGCCTGGAGCGCGACCAGCGCCAGCGCCAGCAGCAGCCACCCGCCGGCGGCGCGCCGCCTGTCAACGTGCCTGTCAGCGTGCATGTCAGCGGCGCGCAACGCCGCCTGTAAAGCCGCCGGCAAAGCGGCGCCATGCCGCTGCGGCCAGGGCGCCGGCCAGAACCAGCAGCATCCACGTGTCCGCTGCGCCGGTCCCGGTGTCGCCGCCCTGGCTGGCGGTGGCGCCACCGGCATTGCCGTTGCCCGTACCCGCTTGCTCACCCTCCGGCGCAAGGCTGTCGTCGCGCAGTGCCAGGTCTACCAGCACCGGGTCGTGATCGGACGAACGGTAAGCATCCGGTGCGTAGAACGACGTTTGCTGATCCGTGCTCTTGAAGGCCACCGAGTACTCCAGGGCAATGGGCTCATCCGCATTGATATGCCACTCGCTKACCGCGCGGATGCGGCTCGCCGCAGCGTCATTGGCCAGCGCGTGGTCGATATAGCCGGCCTCGCCGCCAAAGACATAGCTATAGGCGCTGGCGCCGACGAAGCGCGCCACCATGTCGGCGTAGCCCTTGTCGGCAAAGAGGCGGATCGGGTCTTCCTTTGCGTAGCTGTTGAGGTCGCCGATCAGCAGCTTGCCGTCATCCGCGACGCCGGTGGGCGAGGTGGCAAGCCAGTCGGCGATCTTGCCGGCGGCGGCGAGGCGGGTCGGGTTCCAGCAGCTCTGGCCATCGCCCTGGTCGGCGTCGGCACCCGTGGACCCGGTGCAGCCCTTGGATTTGAGGTGGTTGACCACCACCGTGAGCTTGCGGGTCTGGCCAGGCAGGCGGAAGGTGCGGGCCAGGGGCTGGCGGTTCTTGTCGTCGATGGCCAGCGTGGCAGGCACGCCCACGGGCTCCACGGTGCGGCTGTTGTAGATCAGGGCGACCTTGATGGCGTCGCCGCCGAGCTTGTCCACGCCCGGGTCGACAAAACGCCAGTCCGACCCGAGCTTGCCGACCAGCCGCCGGATGGCGCTGAATTCGCCATAGCCGTCGTTCTCGATTTCCATCAGGCCAACGACATCGGCATTCAGCGCTTTGAGGGCGGCCACGATCTTGGCTTCCTGGCGCTCGAACTCCGCCAGCGTCTTGGCACCGCGATTGTTCGGGTCGTCGAAGCCCGCGCCCTTGCCGTCGCCGTTGAAATAGTTCAGCACGTTGAACGATGCCACCCGGATATCGGACTGGGCCGCGCGTGCCGGCGCGCTGGTGCGCGGGTTCGCCGTGGCCTGGAAGGCCGGGGCGGGTGCGCCGGGCACGGTCTGCAGGCGCCAGCCGCCAAAGCGCATTTCCAGCACGCCCTGCACATTGCTGACGGTGTACCCACCGCGCAGCGTGTTGGCCGCGCTCAGGCCCGGCGCGGGGAAAGGCACGACCGCCGGGTTCTGCTTGTTCGAGCCGTCGTCGAGCACCATGCGGTTCAGTGCGTTGGCCGCGGCCTGCGCGGCCGCGCCGGCCTTGGGCAGCGCCACATTGGTGGGCAGCGGCAGGCGGCCGTTGCTCAGCAGCACGCTGCCGTAGCGGCCCAGTTCATAAGTCTCGCTCACAGTGAGAGATTGCGGCAGCCGCACCAGCATGCCCTCGAAGGCAGCCAGCGATTGCGCGGTCTGCGCGGGTAGCGTGACTATCGCCGGGGTGACGGTCTGGCCGTTGCCACAAACCGCCACGGTGCTGGCAAGCGCCAGCTGCGTCTGGCCGAACTTCTCCTCGACCTTGCCAACCAGGTGGACCAGGTCGCCGGCACGGGCACTGGTCGAGGGGGCATACACGAACAGTCCCTCGGACACGCCAGGACGGTTCTGGCGCTGGGCATCCGCCTGCTGGACGAAAAAGCCGCCAAAGCCATCCGTGCCGGGATAGTCGGCCGTCACCACCGCCTCCACGTCGACCGTCTGCCCGGCCAGCGGCGAGGTGGCGCCGGCGCCCTGGATATCGGCGATCAGCGTGGCTGCGGCGCCGCACTGCGCGGTGACCGGCGGCAATGGCGCCGGTGCGTTGTTGTAGTAGCCAAGGTCGGCGAAGGCGTCGGTGCCGAAGCCGTCCCACTGCAGCGCCGGATCGAAGGCCCCGGTGCTGTCGCTGTCGCCGGTGACTAGCCCGGCCTTGCGGCGCAAGGTGTTGTCCTTGGTGATGGAGGTGCCGGTGCCCCAGGCGCCGCCGGCAGGCTGCACGCCGACCTGCCCGAAGCGGTCGATCACGGTGCCCGCGCGCGTCAGTACCAGCGCGTCGTCGCCGTTGAAGGTGAATGCGATGACCTGGTTCAGGCGGCTGCCGAGTGTGGCCGCCATGCTGGTATGCGCCATCACGTAGACCGCGCCGGGGGCCAGCGTGCCGCTGAGCGTGAAGGTGCTGGTGGGTGCCGTGGCGCCGTTGTTGTACTGCTGGAGCTTGTATTGCGACAGGTCGATCGCGGTAGCATCCGGGTTATACAGTTCGACGGCCTTGTTGTTGGAGGTTCCTTCCACGACCTCGCTGATGATCAGGTCGGCATGGGCGGGCAGGGCGATGGCAAGCAGGGCGGTACTAAGGACGGACAGGCGCATGTGGGGCGGCTCGATGGATCGGGTTTTGCAAAGTCCGTGATGCTATTGAGCGCAGGTGACAGGGGCATGAATGGCTGGCATACATTTGCCCGCCGCCCTCCGCCGCCCCGGAAAAGCACGCGGCTCACGCCCGCCAGCGCGGCGGGACGCGGCGCACAAACMAGTGCCACGCGGTGAGCGCCGTGGCGCCCGCCAACGCCCAGAGCAGCCAGGGATCCGTGGMGCCAGCGCCGGCTTGCGCCTTCTCGTTGGATTCCTTGCTGGCATTCGCGCCGGTGCCACCGCTGGTGCCAGTGTCGGTGCTGGTACTTCCCGCGCTACCGTCTGCGCCCGCTGCGCCTGCTGTGCCCGCTGTGCCGCCCGTGGCCACGCCATCGCCGCGCATGGCAAGGTCGACCACCAGCGGGTCGTGGTCGGAAGAGCGATAGGCGTCGGGTGCATAGAAGGATTGCTGCTGCGCCTCGCTCTTGTGGGCCAGCGCATAGGCCAGGGAAATCGGCTCGTCGGCGTTGATGTGCCAATGGCGCGCCGCGAGGGTGCGGCTMGCCGCCCCCGCATCGGCAAGCGCGTGGTCGATGTAGCCGGCCTCGCCGCCAAAGACATAGCTGTAGGACGGGGCGCCGGCTTCGGCGAAGCGCGCGATCATGTCCGCATAGCCGCGCTCCGCCAGCAGGCGGATCGGGTCTTCCTGTGCGTAGCTGTTGAGGTCGCCAATCACCAGCTTGCCATCGTCCGGCACGCCGGTGGGCGAGGTGGCCAGCCAGTCGGCAATGCGGCTGGCCGCCGCCACGCGCGTGGGATTCCAGCAGCTCTGGCCATCGCGCTGGTCCGCATTGACGCCGCGAGCGTCGTTGCAGCGCTTGGACTTGAAATGGTTCACCACCACCGTAAGCTTGGCGGGATGGCCCGGCAGGCGGAAGGTGGCGGCCAGCGGCTGGCGGGTTCTCGCGCCCAGCGCCAGGGTGGCCGGCGTGCCGACGGGTTCGACCTTGCGGGCGTTGTAGACCAGGGCGACCTTGATGACGTCGTCGCCCAGTTGCTCCCGGCCAGGATGGATGAAGCGCCAGTCCGGACCGAGTTTGCCCGCGAGCCGGTGGATGGCGCTCAGCTCGCCATGGCCATTGTTTTCGATTTCCATCAGGCCGATCACGTCGGCGTTCAGGCCTTGCAACGCGCTCAGGATCTTGGCTTCCTGGCGGGCGAACTCGGCAGGCGTCTTTGCGCCGCGATTGCCGGGGTCATCGAAGCCCGCGCCGCGGCCGTCGCCGTTGAAGTAGTTCTCGACATTGAACGCCGCCACGCGCAGATCGGTGTGGGCGGCGCGCGCCGGCGCGCCGGTGCGCGGATTGGTGGGCTGGAACGCCGGCAGCGGCGCGCCGGGGAGCGGCTGGATGCGCCAGGCGTTTGCGCGCCATTCCAGCACGCCCCGCACATTGGCGACGGAGTCCCCGCCACGCAGTGTGTTCGATGCGCTCAGGCCCGGTGCGGGATGGATGACGCGAGGCGGGTTCTGCCGGCTGTAGCCATCGTCCAGCACCAGGCGATTGAGCGCATTGGCGGCAGCCTGTGCGGCGGCGGCTTCCCCGGGCAAGGCCACGTTGGTGGGCAGCGGCAGGCGGCCGAGGCTGAGCACCACGCTGCCGTAGCGGCCGAGTTCGAAGGTTTCGCCGACGGTGAGCGTCTGCGGCAGCCGCACCAGCATGCCCTCATAGGCCGCCAGCGAGCCCGTGTGCGGCGTGGGCAGCGTGACGGTTTCCGGGGTGACCGCCTGGCCCGCCGCGCACACCGTGGCGGGGCCGGACAGCCTTAGCCGCATCTGGCCCGCGCGCTCCTCCACCGTGCCGAGCACGCGCACCAGATCGCCCGCCCGCGCAGCTGCGCGCGGCGCATGGACGAACATACCCTCCGACACGCCTGGACGACGCTGGCGCTGGGCGTCGGCCTGCTGCACGAAGAAGCCGCTGAGGCCGTCGGCACCCGAGTAGTCGGCCGTGACCACCGCCTCCAGCGCGACCCTTCGCCCGATGGACGGCGTGCCCTCGCTTTCGTCCCGCAGGTTTGCGATCAGCGTGGCCGGCGCGCCGCATTGCGCGCTGGGAGGGGCCAGCAGCGCCCGCGCCTGATCGCGATAGCCCGCGTCGGCATGGGCGGGCAAGGCAAAGCAGAGCCAGGCCAGGCAGGGTGGCAGCCAGCGCGGCAGGATGTGCGGCAGGCAGCCGTGCAGGAAAAGCTTTGGCAAGAACAGGCGCATGGATGGGTCTCCAAGGTCTCGGCGCAATGTGGGTCCGGATGGACTGCTGATGCCAAGCGTAAAACCCAGGGCCGGCTCGCGGATTGAGCCAATTCTCATATTGGCCGCGGCGCAGACTCTGCGAGAATGCAGCCTTGTCCTCAACGCAGCTGACGAGATACCGTGACTGTCCGTGCCGTCGTGTTCGATTTTGGTGGTGTGCTGTTCGACTGGAACCCGGAATACCTGTATCGCGAATTGATTCCAGATCCACAGGAGCGCGCCCGCTTCTTGTCGGAGGTGTGCTCGCCAGCGTGGAATATCCGCCAGGATGCCGGCAGGCCGCTGCATGAGGCTACCGAGTCCCTGGTGGCCCGGCATCCCGCGCAGGCCGGCCTGATCCGCGCGTTCTATGGGCGCTGGCCGCAGATGCTGCGTGGTACGCTGGCCGATGGCGTGGCGCTGCTGCAGCGCCTGCACGACGCGCAGGTGCCGCTGTTCGGCCTGACCAACTGGTCCAGCGAAACCTATCCCCATGCCGTGCGCATCGGCGATTTCCTGTCATGGTTCCGCGATATCCTGGTGTCCGGCGAGGTTGGYGTGGCCAAGCCGGACCCGGCCATCTACCGGCTCATGCAGGCGCGCATCGATGCCAGCCTGCCGGGCCTCGCGCCAGGTGAGCTGCTGTTCATCGATGACAACGCGGCCAATGTGGCTGCGGCAACGGCGCTGGGCTGGCAGGCCGTGCATCACGTCAGCGCCGCGCAGACCGCAGGCGCACTGCGCGCAGCGGGATTGCATTTCTAGCCAGATTAGCCAGATTAGCCAGAGGATTCAGGAGCCCGCCGCCATGGCATCCACACCAGAACGTCCCAAGCATTTCTCCATGATCCGCGAGTTGCATCTTGCCGATCTGTTCACACTGGGCAACGCCGCCTGCGGCATGGCATCGGTGTTTTTCGCCATGTTCTACATCGCTTCGGGCTCGCCAGCGCATTTCATGGCGGCGGCGGCGCTGGCGCCCGCGGCCTTCATTTTCGATGTGCTGGACGGGCGCATCGCGCGCTGGCGCCACCAGCATTCCGCGCTGGGCCGCGAGCTGGACTCGCTCGCCGACATCATTTCCTTCGGGGTTGGCCCGGCCACGCTGGCGTTTGCCGCGGGCATGCGCGGCGGCTGGGACATGGCGGCGCTGATCTACTTCGTCTGCTGCGGCGTGAGCCGGCTGGCACGCTTCAATGTCACCGCCGAGAGCTTGTCCGAGGGGAGCGGCAAGGTGGCGTATTTCGAGGGCACGCCGATTCCCACCAGCGTGCTGCTGACTGCCGTGCTGGCCCTTTGCGCGTGGCAGGGCCGGGTGGGCGATGCGCTCTACGGCGGCGTGTGGTCGATCGGCCCTGCGGACCTGCATCCGCTCGCACTGCTGTTCGTGCTCTCCGGTTCGCTGATGATCAGCAAGACCTTGCGCATCCCGAAGATGTAGCCCCGCGCAGGAATGGCAGCGCAGGGCAAGGTCTTCACGCTGGCTGGCTGGAGGATCCCGGCGGCCGCCATTGCTCCCCGATGGCACGGCCGCCCATGGCGGGATCGCTGACCGATGGCGCACCCGCCTCCATGCGCCCGGCGCAGCGTCGCGCATAGCCGGGCAGGGCGGCTACCGTCACGGTGAAGTCATACCAGCCGCCTGACGCATCCACGGGCCACGCCAGCGTGTGCCTGGCGCGGGCCGGCACGGTGACTTTGCTGGCTGTGCCATCCACGTAAGCGTTGGCGGCAAGCACGAATGTGCAGGGCTGGTCCGCGTCATTGCGCAAGCCAATGCGCAGGCTTCGCGCGGGGATGTCGTAGCCGATCTCGATCTCGGGGGCCAGGCCCGTACTGGTACTGGCGCCACCTGCCGGTCCGATGAAATGGCGGTGCCAGCCGTTGGGGCCGAGCACCCAGAGGTCATAGCGTCCCGCGTCGGCACGCGTGTCCCAGGTGCCGGCCAGGCGCTTGCCGGCTTCGACGGTATAGCGGCGCGGCACACGGTCCAGGTGCAGCCGGTCGTAGACGTGAAATACCACCCCTGCCTGGCCGCTGCTGGTAAAGCTCAGGTGCACTGCCGCATGGCCGGCATCGGCCAGGGCCTGCGCGTGCAGCACGTACGGCAGGGCCCGCGACGGGCGTGTGCCGCTGGCCTGGCTGGGCAATTCGGGCAGTGCCGGGATGGCTGGCGTACGTGTGCCGGGCAGCGCGCCCGCCCGGGCGGCGAGCGTGGCGGTGGCCGGCAGCGAGGCCACGACGCTGGCGTGGTTTGGCGTGGCGAAATCGAATAGCGACGTGAGGTCGCCGCAGACCGCGCGGCGCCATGGCGTGATGTTGGGCTCGTGCACACCGAAGCGGGCCTCGATAAAGCGGATCACCGACGTATGGTCGAACACTTCGGAGTTGACCCAGCCGCCCTTGCTCCAGGGCGAGATCCCCACCATCGGCACGCGCATGCCCAGGCCGTAGGGCCGTTGCAGGTAGCGCGGATGGTCGTCGGCTTCCACCCCGGTGATCAGGCCGTGGTACTCGCCGAGGGTGTCGACGGTGGAGGCACCGGCAAGCACAGCCTGCGCCKGGTCCGCGTGCCACGAGAGGTAAGACGGCACCGCCGGCGGCGGCAYATGGTCGAAGAAGCCGTCGTTCTCATCGAACATCAGCAGCAGCACGGTCTTGCTCCACACCGCCGGGTCGGCAGTGAGCGCGTCGAGCACGGCGCTGACGTAGGCGGCGCCCTGGGCCGGGCTGGACGGCCCGGGATGCTCGGAGCCCTGGCGGGTAGGGCAGATCCACGACACCTGTGGCAGGCGGCCATCGAGCACGTCCTGGCGCAACAGGCCCAGGCTGCGTGTGGAGAGCGCCTTGTCCTTGAGCGTCGCCTGCGCGCCTGGCGCACCGCGAAAGGCGTCACGATAGCGCTTGAACCCGGCGGTGGCATTGAGCGCGAAGTTGTTCGCCATGTCCTGGTAGATCTGCCAGCTCACGCCGGCGGCTTCCAGCCGCTCGGGATAGGTGGTCCAGGCATAGCCGCCGTCGGGCTTGCCGCCGCCGAGCTTGTTGTAGGTGTTGCCGATGGCCGGGCCATTGCCCTTGCCCAGCGGGTCGTTGGTGCCGCTCCACAGGAAGCAGCGGTTGGTATTGGTGCCCCCGAGAAACGACGCATGGTAGGCGTCGGCCACGGTAAAGGCGTCGGCGAGCGCGTACTGGAAGGGCACGTCGGCCTGGTCGAAGTAGCCCATGGCGTGGCCATTCTTGAAGGTGGGCCAGTGCTGCATGCAGCCTTCGCCCCAGGCGTCCTGGGTGTTCGACCAGGTGTGTGGCGTGCCGGTGACGCGCATCAGCTCGAACACGCGCCCGGTGTCGAGGTGGAAGGGTGCCAGCGTGGCCGGCGCGCCGGGCTGGCTTTCGTCGCGCTGGTACCAGACTGTCTTGCCGGCAAGGCCCGGGGCATCGGCCACCGGCACAGGGAAGCGGTCGGCAAAGCCGCGCACGCCCCGCATTGCGCCGAAATAATGGTCGAAGGCGCGGTTTTCCTGCATCAGCACCACGATATGCTCGACATCGTGCAGGCTGCCGGCGCGATGATTGGCGGGAATGGCTCGTGCCTTGCGGATGGCTGGCGGCAGCAGGCCAAGCGTGCCGGCGGCGGCGGCGGTGCCAGCCGCCGAGCGCAGGAATCTACGTCTGTCGGTCATGAAAAGGCGTGGCGCGGATTGGGCGCAGATTGGGCGCAGATTGGGCGCAGATTGGGCGCGCTGAGGGACGGTTTGTTATTGCATGCCCGCCATCTTAGCGCTCTCCCGGCGCTCCGGCTCCGCGCCCGCGCCGCTGGCTGGCCACTATTGCCGCAGCGACAGCCAGATCGCCTTGGGCTCGGTGAAGTTGTCGATGGCAGCGTCGCCATGCTCCCTGCCCAGCCCCGAGTCGCCGGCCCCGCCCCAGGGCAGGCGCACGTCGGTGTGGCCATAGGTGTTGATCCACACCGTGCCTGCCTTGAGCTCGGCAGCCACCTGATGCACGCGGCCGATGTCGGCGCTCCACACGCCCGCCGCCAGGCTGAACGCGGTGCCGTTGGCGATGCGCACGGCGTCGGCTTCATCCTCGAAGCGGATCACGCTGGCAACCGGTCCGAAAATTTCCTCCTGCGAGACCCGCATCTCGTGCTCGACGTTGGCGAATACGGTGGGCTGCACGAAGTAGCCCTTGCCGCCCACGCGCTCGCCACCGGTCACGGCGATGGCGCCTTCGCGCTTGCCGATATCCACGTAGTCCAGCACGGTCTTCATCTGCGCGGACGACACCAGCGGTCCCATGGTGGTGTCCGGCGCGGCGGGGTCTCCCACGCGGATCGAGGCGGCGCGCGCCGCCAGTTTTTCCACCACTTCGTCATAGACCTCGCGCTGCGCCAGGATGCGCGAGCCGGCCGAGCAGACCTGCCCCGCATTGAAGAAGATGCCGGAGGCGGCGGCGCGCACCGCGGCGTCCACGTTGGCGTCGGCGAAGATCAGGTTGGCGGACTTRCCGCCGAGCTCCAGCGTGACGCGCTTGAAGTTGGCGGCGGCGCCCTGCATGATGCCGCGCCCCACGCCGGGCGAGCCGGTGAACGTCACCTTGTCGATGCCGGGATGGGCCACCAGCGCGTTGCCCACGACGCTGCCCTTGCCGGTGACAATATTGAGCACGCCGGGTGGCAACCCGGCCTGCAGTGCCAGCTCGCCCACGCGCAGCGCGGTCAGCGGGGTGATCTCGGCGGGTTTGACGATGAGGGTGCAGCCGCAGGCCAGCGCAGGGGCGATCTTCCACATGCCGATCATTAGCGGGAAATTCCACGGCACGATGGCGGCGACCACGCCCACCGGCTCGCGCACGGTGTAGGTCAGCGCGCCGGGGCGGGTTGGCACCACCTGGCCGTTGATCTTGTCGGCCCACCCCGCGTAATAGCGCACGGTGTCGATCACCGCCGGCATGTCCTGGCGCCGCACGGCGGCCAGCGGCTTGCCGGCATCCAGGCTTTCCAGCGCGATCAGCTCTTCCTGGTTCGCTTCCAGCAGGTCGGCAAAGCGGTACAGGATGCGGCCACGCTCGGCCGCGCGCAGGCCGCACCAGACCTTGAGCGCGGCGCGGGCGGCGGTCACGGCCAGGTCGACGTCGGACGCGCTGCCCTGCGCGACCAGGGCGATCGGGAGCTCGGTGGCCGGATTGATATCGGTGGAATACTCCCCGGTGCCGGGTGGCAGGCGCTTGCCGTCGATCAGCAGGTCGTGTCTTGGCAGTTGGGGCTGCGTGCTCATGATTGCTCCTCGCTTGGGGTCGGTGAACCTCGCGGCACGTTAGCGGAAGCAATACGGCTTGCCGGTGACGCCCGTGCCTGCTGTCACGATGCAGTGTGGGTGGGCGTTGGCACTAAGTCCAATTAATAGGATGGATTGATTAATACGAAAAAAGCATGAATCAAGGCGGGATAAGAGCGGAGCAGAGGCGCCCGTCAGCCTTCGGCGCGTGTTGCCCGGTCGGTGGCGCCCCGAGGGATGTCCTGTCGCCAGCCGGCATTGCGCAACAKAGCGGTCATGGCTGTATGCAACTGATGCGCCACAACTGGCTTGTGCAGCAGCGCGGCACCCCCGGCATGGACGCTGCGCAGGCGGTCCGGGGCGGTGTCGCCGGTGATGATGACGGTGGGAATGGCGTGTCCTAGCCGCTCGCGGATCGCCATCATGGCTTGCTGGCCGGTGCGCTCGCTGCGCAGGCGATAGTCGGCCAGCAACAGGTCGGGCCGGAAGGCGCCAAGCGCGGCCAGCGCGTCTTCCTCGGACTCCACGGCCAGGCACACCGATTGCCAGCTCTCCAGCAGCGCTGCCATGGCGACCCGGATTTCCTGGTCGTCGTCGATCACCAGCACGCGCAATCCCTTCAGGCTCGGCTTGTGATGCAACCCGGCGGGCGGGGTTTCGGTGCGGTCCTCGGTCAGGGGCAGGGCGAAGCGGAAGACCGATCCGCGGCCAGGCCGAGAGTTCAGCAGAATCCGGGTGGAAATGGTGCGCGCCAGCCCTTCCACGATGGCCAGGCCCAGCCCGAGGCCCTTGCGCTGGTCCCGCTCCGGATTGCCCAACTGGTGGAACTCCTTGAAGATCGCGCGATGCTGGGTCACGGGAATGCCGACCCCGGTATCCCAGACCTCGATCATCGTGCGCTCGCCCCGGCGGCGGCACGCCACCAGCACGCCGCCCTGGGCGGTATAGCGGATGGCATTGGCGATCAAGTTGCGCAGGATCAGTTCGACCAGCGTCGGGTCGGCGAACACCGTGGCGGTGGTATCCCGGGTCCGGTAGAACAGGCCGCGGCCGTCGGCCTGTGGCGCAAACTCGTTCTCCAGCTTGTAGAGCAAGGGCTGCAGGCGGAAGGCGCGCGGCCGGGCGGTGATMACGCCGGCGTCCACCTTGGAGAAGTCCAGCAGCGTGTTGAGCATTTCGCGCGCGGCCCCGGAGGCAGCCTCGATGTGCGTGAGCAACTGGCGCTGCTTGTCGGTGAGGTCGGAGGGGCGGTGATCACGCCGGCGTCCACCTTGGAGAAGTCCAGCAGCGTGTTGAGCATTTCGCGCGCGGCCCCGGAGGCAGCCTCGATGTGCGTGAGCAACTGGCGCTGCTTGTCGGTGAGGTCGGAG
>NZ_JBFTSF010000154.1:0-23786 GCF_056399905.1 Cupriavidus sp. 01L46 | reverse complement strand
ACCCAGCGGTTTTCCGATTCAACAAAGAAACGACGATTCTGCAGGTTGGGCAGAAAACGACGCTTGGTCTTGTTGTTTGCGTGGGAAACGTTGTTGCCGACCATCGGCGCTTTCCCGGTCACTTGACAGACGCGTGCCATGAAGCACTCCTAACTCTTCTACGTGGACAATGTTCGCAACAGATCAACAAAAGGCGCGCTGGCCCGKACTGCAGCGGTTGAGACTTCAGCAAACGAGCATTATAGACCGGAAAGCACTGGTGAATCAATGCCTTCTCTCGTTTACCGTTCAGGAGTGTGCATCCGTGCGGTGCGCATCACAACACGCATCGCATCCTGCATCACAGCTGGCCGTGTTCGGCGAAGGAGTGGATGTTACTACCTGCGACGATGAAATGGTCAAGAACTTGCACGTCGATCAGGGCCAGGGAGCGGGACAGCGCGCGGGTCATGGTGAGGTCGGCGGCGCTGGGCGTGGTGTTCCCCGACGGGTGGTTGTGCGCCACGATGACCGCCGCGGCGTTATACGCAAGTGCCTTACGGGCAACCTCGCGCGGATAGACGCTGGTTTGGGTCAACGTACCGCGAAACAGCTCCTCGCTGGCGAGCAGGCGGTTGCGCGCGTCCAGGAACAGGCACAGGAACGCTTCGTAGGTCAATCCCGCCAGTGACAGGCGCAGGTAGTCGCGCACCGCCGTGGGGGAATCCAGTGCCCCGGGCAGTTGCAGCTGCTCGCCCAGCGCGCGCCGGGTCAGCTCGCGGGCCGCCTGCAACTGCGCGTACTTGGCGCTGCCGACGCCCTTGACGCGTGCCAGTTGCCCGGCGTCCGCCGCAAACAGGCTGCTGAGCGTGCCGAAATCGTTCAGCAGCTCCCGGGCGATGTCAACTGCACTTTTTCCCGCCACACCCACGCGCAGGAACACGGCAAGCAGCTCGGCGTCTGAGAGCGTGGCGGCCCCGCCGCTCAGCAGTTTCTCGCGTGGCCGCTCGTTGCTGGGCCAATCGGTAATGCGCATGGCACGATCCCCTCGGAACAATGGCACCGCGGACAAGGCGGCGCTCGGTCGAGTCGCTTACAATACGGGTTGTTGACTGGTTGAGCACCWATGACTTTGCAAACTTTTGCTTCCGGCCCGGCGGATGGGGACGGCACCGTGGATGTCCGCAAGACCGTGCAGGCGGACTCCTTCCTGACCCTTCACTACAGCATCTCCATGGAGAATGGCACTGAGATCGTCAGTACCTTCGCGGAGAAGCCGGCCACGCTGCTGCTTGGACAAGGCCAGTTCGCGCCTACACTGGAGCAGGCGCTGCTGGGCATGCCGGAGGGCGAGCGCATKACTTACCGGCTGGCGCCGGAGCACGCCTTCGGCCCGCGCAACCCCGATCTGCTGCAACGGGTTTCGCTGGCGACGCTGCGCGAGAACTCGTCGTTCGAAGAGGACTACGCGCCGGGCGACCTGGTTGAGTTCAACGCGCCCGGCGGCGGTAAGTACGCCGGTGTGCTCAAGGAGATCGGCACGACGTCGGCGCTGTTCGATTTCAACCACCCGCTGGCCGGACAGACCATTCTGTTCGATGTCCAGTTGATCGGCATTCTCTAAGCAGACCACCGGCCGGGCCGTCGTGCCGGCACCCTTGAGTCGAATCCTTGCATGTCTGAACCCACCACAGCCCCCGATGCCGAGATCCTGATGGCGCAGCCGCGCGGCTTTTGCGCCGGCGTGGATCGCGCCATCGAGATCGTCGAGCGTGCCCTTGCACGCTACGGCGCGCCGATTTACGTGCGCCACGAAATCGTCCACAACGCCTATGTGGTGGAGGACCTGCGCCGCAAGGGCGCGGTCTTCGTGCAGGAGCTCGAGGAAGTGCCGCCCGGCTCGACCGTGATCTTCAGCGCCCACGGCGTATCCAAGGAAGTGCGCGCCGACGCCACCGTGCGCGGCCTGAACGTATTCGATGCGACCTGCCCGCTGGTGACCAAGGTGCACGTGGAAGTCGGCAAGATGCGCACCGAGGGCTGCGAGATCATCATGATCGGCCACAAGGGCCATCCTGAAGTCGAGGGCACCATGGGGCAGGCCGAAGGCGGCATGCTGCTGGTCGAGTCTTCCGAGGATGTCGCCAAGCTGCAAGTCACGGATCCCGAGCGCCTGGCATTCGTGACCCAGACCACGCTGTCGGTGGACGAAACGCTGGAGATCGTCGCCGCGCTCAAGGCACGCTTCCCGCTGATCCGCGAGCCCAAGAAGCAAGACATCTGCTACGCCACCCAGAACCGCCAGGATGCCGTGAAGTTCATGGCGCCCCAGGTGGAGGTGGTGATCGTGGTGGGCAGCCCCAACAGTTCCAACTCCAACCGCTTGCGCGAGCTGGCGGAGCGCCTGGGCGTGCCGGCCTACATGATCGATTCGCCCGATCAGCTCCAGCCGGAATGGATCGCGGGCAAGCGCCGCATCGGCCTGACCGCCGGCGCCTCCGCCCCCGAGGCACTGGCGCAGGCCATTGTCGCGCGCCTGCACCTTCTGGGTGCGCGCAACGTGCGCGCGCTGGACGGGATCGAGGAGAAGATGTCGTTCCCCTTGCCGCGCGGCCTGCAACAGGCCACGTCCGCCTGATCAGCCTGCTTCACCTGACCGTCTGGCAAAACGGCCCGCTCTAGCGGGCCGTTGCTTTT
The DNA here is from genome assembly GCF_056399905.1 of Cupriavidus sp. 01L46. NCBI lineage: Bacteria > Pseudomonadati > Pseudomonadota > Betaproteobacteria > Burkholderiales > Burkholderiaceae > Cupriavidus > Cupriavidus sp. 01L46. The sequence continues at coordinate 21,110 of NZ_JBFTSF010000154.1, read as the reverse complement.
TGCGTAGCCGCTTCTGCCCGGCAGGCGCACCTCGCGCGCGCCGGTTGCACGCCTTCGCGCACCATTCTCTCGCCAGGGTTGCACCAATATATAGCACTCTATATTGCCTGCTGTCCCTTGGATAATGCGCAAGCCCGGCATGAACGGCCATATACCTGTCTGTCCGAAAAGACAAATAAGGGAAATCCCTGTAATTGGGGATTTCCCTATTATGGTGCCGGCGCACTCGCTCGTTGTATTTGAATGGGACTGTTGATATTAAATGAAACACCTATTTAATACGCGTCCCTGCGAAGTGACTTAAAGGCTGCAAAACCAACCTGGGGCAAGCGGTAGGCACGAATCTTGTTAGTATCAACGGCTAGCCTCCATGTAGGTGGGAATTGCCCCAATGTGTGCATTGGGGAAATTCCCTAGCTCATTTGGTGGGTTAATCCTTCAGGTTGTTGCGTCGCATATTGCATCCGTATAAAAAGGGAATACAATTCGCGCGTTTCAAATTGAAACTAAACTAAGGCGGTTCAGGGAAACGTCCGGGGGGCGTTGGTTTACCCTGATCATGTGAATCCTAGGAGATCACTCATGCAAATCACGTTTGCCAAGATTCTGCCGATCGCAGCCGCAGTGGCGCTGGTTACTGCTTGTGGCAAGAAAGAAGAAAAGCCCGCTGATGCGGCAGCATCGGCTCCTGCGGCGGCCACCGCGCCGGCAGCAGGCAGTGGCGATGTCGTAGTAAAGATCGGCCATGCGGCACCGCTCACCGGCGGCATCGCTCACCTTGGCAAGGACAACGAAAACGGCGCCCGCCTGGCCGTGGAAGAAGTCAACAAGACCGGCCTGGAGATCAACGGCAAGAAGATCAAGCTCGAGCTGGTCGGCGAAGACGACGCAGGCGACCCGAAGACGGGCACGGCTGTGGCGCAGAAGCTGGTGGACGCCAAGGTCGTGGCCGTGGTTGGCCACCTGAACTCGGGCGTATCGATTCCGGCCTCCAAGATCTATAGCGATGCTGGCATCGTGCAGATCTCGCCGTCGTCGACCAACCCCGACTACACCAAGCAAGGCTTCAAGACCACGTTCCGCGTGGTGGCCACCGACGCCCAGCAAGGTCCGGCACTGGCCAACTACGCCACCAAGAGCCTGCACGCCAAGACCGTGGCCATCGTCGACGATGCCACTGCCTACGGCAAGGGCCTGGCCGACGAGTTCGAGAAGACTGCCAAGGCTTCGGGYGTGAACGTGGTGGCACGTGAAGCCACCAACGACAAGGCTACCGACTTCAAGGCCATTCTGACCAAGATCAAGGGCAAGAAGCCCGACGTGATCATGTACGGCGGCATGGACGCCACTGGCGGCCCGTTCGCCAAGCAGGCCAAGGAACTCGGCATCAGCTCCAAGATCGTTGGCRGCGACGGCGTCTGTACCGACAAGGTGGCTGAGCTGGCCGGCGACGCCGTGTCCAACATCATCTGCTCGGAAGCCGGTCTGGCACTGTCCAAGATGGAACAGGGCGCGGACTTCGACAAGCGCTACCAGGCTCGCTTCAATGCGCCGGTGCAGATCTACGCACCGTTCACCTATGACGCCGTCATGGTCATCGTTGACGCCATGAAGCGCGCTAACTCGACCGAGCCGGCGGCCATCCTGGCCGAGATGCCCAAGACGAACTACAAGGGCCTGATCGGCAACATCGCCTTCGATGAAAAGGGCGACATGAAGGAAGGCACCATCACGTTGTACGAGTACAAGGACAAGAAGAAGACCGTTCTTGACGTCGTGAAGATGTAAACCGGGCTTACCGGCCCATCCGAACGGCACCGCGAGTATGTTGCGGTGCCGTTTTTTTAGCCTTGCCATACGTGCAGCATCCTTACCATGGGTGGAGTAGGCAGGCCGCTTACCAGCAAATATCGACACTACCAAACCACCCACATATCAACGTCCCCCCGACATCCACACCATGTCGAGGGAATTTGGACGGAAGCAAGGAGTTTTCATGGATATCTTTATCCAGCAGATCGTGAACGGTCTGGTGCTCGGCAGCATCTATGCGCTGATCGCACTSGGCTACACCATGGTCTACGGCATTCTSGGSATCATCAAYTTCGCCCACGGCGACGTGCTGATGATCGGCGCGCTGACCGCCCTGTCAGCCATACTTGGCTTGCAGAAATTCTTCCCCGGCTTGCCGGAGTGGCTCACGCTGGTGATTGCCACGCTGATTGCCATGCCGGTCTGCGCCGCGCTGGCCTACACCATCGAGCGGGTTGCCTACCGGCCGTTGCGCAACGCGCCCCGCCTAGCCCCGCTGATTACCGCCATCGGTGTGTCCATCATCCTGCAGACCCTGGCGATGATGATCTGGTCGCGTAACCCGCTGACCTTCCCGCAGCTGCTGCCCTCGTCGCCGATCGATATCGGTTCGACCGGCGCCACCATCACGGGCAAGGAAATCGTCATCATCGGCATGGCGCTGATGGTCATGGCGGGCCTGCTGACCCTCGTCAACCGCACCAAGCTGGGCCGCGCGATGCGCGCCACCGCCGAGAACCAGAAGGTGRCGGGGCTGATGGGCGTGAACCCGAACTTCGTGATCTCGGCCACCTTCATGATCGGTGCGGCGCTGGCCGCGCTGGCCGGCGTGATGATGGCGACCAACTACGGCAATGCGCACTTCTACATGGGCTTCATCCCGGGCCTGAAGGCGTTCACCGCCGCGGTGCTGGGCGGCATCGGCAACCTTGCCGGCGCCATGGTTGGCGGCATGCTGCTGGGCCTGATCGAAGCGCTGGGCGCCGGCTATATCGGCGATCTCACCAACGGGGTGTTTGGCTCCAACTACCAGGACGTGTTCGCCTTCATCGTGCTGATCATCGTCCTTGTATTCCGTCCGTCCGGCATCATGGGCGAGCGGGTTTCCGAACGCGCCTAAGGAGAGAGAATCCATGAATACCCCGATTCCATCCCCGGCGGCGCAGGCTGCGCCGCTGACCAAGACGCCGGCCAAGACCATGGCCGCGTTGCTTGGCTTCCTGGTCATCGCCTTGTGCGCCCCGTTCCTGGTGCAGACGCTGGGCGGCAACTACTGGGTGCGCGTGCTCGACTTCGCGCTGATCTACATCATGCTGGCGCTTGGCCTGAACATCGTGGTGGGCTTTGCCGGCCTGCTCGACCTCGGCTACATCGCCTTCTATGCCGTCGGCGCATACATGATGGCCTTGCTGGGCTCGCCCCACCTGGCCAACCAGTTCGAGTGGATCCACCAGCTCTTCCCGCATGGCTTTCACGTCTCCATGTGGTTCGTGCTGCCGCTGGCCGTGCTGGTGGCGGCGACTTTCGGCGTGCTGCTCGGCGCGCCAACGCTMAAGCTGCGCGGCGACTACCTCGCTATCGTGACCCTGGGCTTTGGCGAGATCATCCGCATCTTCCTGAACAACCTCGACCGGCCGCTCAACATCACCAATGGCCCGAAGGGGATCACCGCGGTGGATCCGGTCCACATCTTTGGCTTCGATTTCTCCAAGTCGCACGAGATCTTCGGGCTGAAGTTCACGCCGGTGTTCATGTACTACTACCTGCTGGTGGTGCTGGTGATCGCCATCGTGTTCATCTGCCTGCGCTTGCAGAACTCGCGCATCGGCCGCGCCTTCGTGGCCATCCGCGAAGACGAGATCGCCGCCAAGGCGATGGGCATCAACACCCGCAACATCAAGCTGCTGGCCTTTGCCATGGGCGCGTCGTTCGGCGGCGCGTCGGGCGCGGTGTTCGGCGCCTTCCAAGGCTTCGTGTCGCCTGAGTCGTTTGTGCTGTGGGAGTCCATTTACATCCTGGCCATCGTGGTGCTGGGCGGCATGGGTCACATTCCTGGCGTGATCCTGGGCGGTATCTTGCTGGTGGGTTTCCAGGAACTGCTGCGCGCCGTGGCGGAGCCGGCGCAGAACATGCTCTTCGGCCATACCATCGTCGACGCCGAAGTGTTGCGCCAGCTGTTGTTCGGGCTGGCCCTGGTGGGTGTGATGCTGTATCGCCCGGCGGGCCTGTGGCCGTCGCCGCGCAAGGAAGACCGGCCGGTGATCCGCCGCCCGGGCAGCGTTGGCCGTTTCTGACCAGGAGGACATCATGAGCAACGAGAATCTCCTCCTGTCGGTACAGGGGGTCAACAAGCGATTCGGCGGCCTGCAGGCACTGTCCGATGTGGGCCTGCAGATCGAGCCGGGTGAGATCTACGGCTTGATCGGTCCCAACGGGGCCGGCAAGACCACCTTCTTCAACGTGATTACCGGCCTGTACACGCCGGACTCCGGCGAGTTCGTGCTGGGCGGCAAGGCCTACCAGCCGACCGCCGTGCACGAAGTCGCCAAGGCCGGGATTGCCCGCACCTTCCAGAACATCCGCCTGTTCGGCGAGATGACCGCGCTGGAAAACGTGATGGTGGGCCGGCACGTGCGCACCAAGGCGGGCCTGCTTGGCGCGGTATTCCGTCCGCCCTCGGTGCGGCGCGAAGAAGAGTCGGTGGAAGACTGGGCTCACGACCTGCTGGACTATGTCGGCATCGGCAAGTACGCGCACTTCACCTCGCGCAACCTGTCCTACGGCCACCAGCGCCGCCTGGAAATCGCGCGGGCGCTGGCCACCGAGCCCAAGCTGCTGGCGCTCGATGAGCCGGCAGCCGGCATGAACGCCACCGAGAAGGTGGAACTGCGCGGCCTGCTCGACAAGATCCGCAGCGATGGCAAGACCATCCTGCTGATCGAGCACGACGTGAAGCTGGTGATGGGCCTGTGCAACCGCCTGACCGTGCTCGACTACGGCAAGGTGATCGYGCAAGGCCTGCCGCACGAAGTCCAGAGCAATCCAGCGGTGATCGAGGCTTACCTCGGTACCCCGGCGCACTGACGGGGGAAAGACACAATGAAAGAAACACTACTGAAGATATCCGGCCTGAAGGTCGCGTACGGTGGCATCCAGGCGGTCAAGGGCATCGATCTCGAGATCAAGGACGGTGAACTGGTCACGCTGATCGGTGCCAACGGCGCCGGCAAGACCACCACCATGAAGGCGATCACCGGCCTGCAGGGCTGGGCGGGCGGCGATGTGGAGTACATGGGCAAGTCCATCAAGGGCGTGCCCAGCTACACGCTGCTCAAGCAAGGGCTGGCGATGGTGCCGGAAGGCCGCGGCGTGTTCGCGCGCATGACCATCACCGAGAACCTGCAGATGGGCGCCTACACGCGCACCGACGAGGCCGGCATCAAGGCCGACATCGACCGCATGTTCGGCATCTTCCCGCGCCTCAAGGAGCGGGCCAACCAGCTGGCCGGCACGATGTCGGGCGGCGAGCAGCAGATGCTGGCCATGGCGCGCGCGCTGATGAGCCAGCCCAAGCTGCTGCTGCTGGACGAGCCCTCGATGGGCCTGTCTCCGATCATGGTCGCGAAGATCTTCGAGGTGGTGCGCGACGTCTCCGCGCTGGGCGTGACCGTGTTGCTGGTGGAGCAGAACGCGCGGCTGGCGCTGCAGGCCGCCCACCGCGGCTATGTGATGGAGTCGGGTCTCGTCACCATGAGCGGTGACGCCAAGCAGATGCTGGACGATCCGAAGGTCCGCGCGGCATATCTGGGCGAGTGATGTTGCGCCAGTGACGCTGCAGTTTGCTGCAAGGAAAAAGCCCCGCAAGCGATTTGCGGGGCTTTTTTCATGGTGCCGGGCCGGCGGCGCGCCGGCCTCAGGACGAGCCTCAGGCCAGCTTTTTCAGCAGCGTGCGCAGCATGCCGATCATCTGGTCGATTTCCTCGATGGTCACGTTCAGCGCGGGCATGAAGCGCAGCAGGTTGGGGCGCGGCGAATTCAGCAGCAGGCCTTGCGGTTGCATGTCGCGCGCTTCTTCCACCAGTTGCGGGCCGATGTCCTTGTTCAGCACCAGTGCGCGCAGCAGGCCTTCGCCGCGCTCGCCGCCCAGGCCGAACTCGGACGTCAGCGCCAGCAACTGCTCGCGCAGGTAGGCGCCTTTTTCTTGCACGCTTTGCAGGAAGCCGGGCGCGGTCAGCTGCGAGATCACGGCGCTGCCAACGGCCGTCATCACCGGGTTGCCGTTGTAGGTGCCGCCCTGGTCGCCGGCTTCGAAGCTGGCGACTTCGGCCTTGCACAGCAGGGCTGCCAGCGGCACGCCGCCGCCAATGCCCTTGCCCAGCGTCATGATGTCCGGCTCCACGCCCGACAGCTCATAGGCGAACATGGTGCCGCAACGGCCGCAGCCGGTCTGCACTTCGTCGACGATGAACAGCAGCTTGTGCTGGTCGGCCAGCTTGCGCAGGCCTTGCATGAATTCGCGCGAGGCGGGGATCACGCCGCCTTCGCCCTGCACCGGCTCCAGCATGATGGCCACGGTCTTGTCGTTGATCAGCTTCTCGCCGTTCTTGTGCTTGCGTCCCCATTTGCGCGCCAGCTTGATCGCGCCTTCGTTGGCTTCCGCGCCGCTGTTGGCGAAGAACACCTTGTCGAAGCAGCTGGCATCGGTGAGTTGCCTGGCCAGCTTGAGCATGGGCTCGTTGTAGAACGCCGGGCTGGGGTTGAACAGCTTCTTCGACTGGTCGACCAGCGCGTCGATCATGGCCTGGTTGGAGTGTCCCAGGCAGTTGACCGCCCAGCCTTGCACGAAGTCCAGGTATCGCTTGCCGTTATGATCCGTGAGCCACGAGCCCTTGCCTTCGGTAAAGACGAGCTCGGGCCGGTTGGTGATGTACATCAGGGATTGGACGGGGTACTCAGCAAATGCCATGGCGGACTCCAGGGGTCGGCGTGAAACAGGGGAGAGGAGAGCAGAAAAACAAAAAGCCACGGGGATTGCCCGTGGCTTGTTGACCTGAACAGAAGCTATGGACGGTCAGCCGCGAGGCACCCCGGTGGGGAGCGACGTACGGTAGCTGCGTCGGTTGTTGATAGCGTAGTTCATGGCCGCCAATATAAGGGCCATGCGCCCGGCTGTCAAAACGAATTTTGGCGGAGCCGGGCATTGTTGTAGCTTGGGAACGGCAGCGGGGCGCTCAGGCCGCCGGTGCCGCCGGTACCGAGCCTGCCGGATGCATGTCCGCTTCCGASGTGAACGAGTCGGCGAAGAAGGCATCCTCGTGCAGGTCGCAGCGCAGGGAAAAGTCCTTGCGCGCGGCGTTGATCATCACCGGCGCGCCGCAGGCGTAGACCTCGAAACCGGACAGGTCGGGATGGTCTTCCATCACGGCCTCGTGGACAAAGCCGGTGCGGCCGTCCCAGTCGTCGCTGTCCTGGGCGTTGGAGATCACCGGCACGTAGCGGAAGTTGGGCAGCTCGCGCGCCCATTGCTCGCACAGCGCGTGCATATAGAGATCGTGCGGGCGGCGCCCGCCCCAGTACAGCGTCATCGGGCGGGTGATGCCGGTGTAGACCGCGTGCTCGACGATGGCCTTGATCGGCGCGAAGCCGGTGCCTGAGGCCAGCAGGATGATGGGCTTGTCGGAGTCTTCACGCAGGAAGAAGCTGCCGAGCGGGCCTTCGAAGCGCAGGATGTCGCGCTCCTTCATGACCGGCTGGCCTTCCCTGGCGCCGAACACGTAGTCGGTGAAGGTGCCGCCGGGCATGTGGCGGATGTGCAGCTCGATCGGGCCATCCTGGTGCGGTGGCGTGGCGATGGAGTAGCTGCGGCGCTTGCCGTCGCGCAGCAGGAACTCGACATACTGGCCGGCCAGGAACTGCATGCGCTCGGTGGCGGGCAGTTGCAGGCGGGTCACGATGACGTCGTCGGCCACGCGTTCCAGCGTGGCGACGCGGCACGGCACCTTCTTGATGGGGATGTCGCCGGCGCCTTGCACCTCGCGGCATTCGATGGTGATGTCCGAGGTGGGCTTGGCGCAGCAGAACAGCGCGCGGCCCTCGGTCTTTTCCTGCGCGGACAGCGCGGAAGCGGCATGATCGCCCTGCTCGATGCCGCCAGCGGTGACACGGCCCTTGCAGGATCCGCATGCGCCGTTCTTGCAGCCGTAGGGCAGGCCAATGCTGTGGCGCAGGGCCGYGGTAAGGATGGTTTCATCCGCGGCCGCTTCGAACGTGCGGCCGCTGGGCATGACGGTAACTTGATAAGCCATAATCACTCTATGAGCAAAAATCTGTCGCGACGCCGCCTGGGTCGCCCGCGCCTACTCATCGTTGGCTGTGGGGATGTGGGCACGCGTTGCCTGCGTATTCTATCGACGCGCTGGCGCGTCTTTGCCATCACTTCGCAGCCGTCCCGCCGCACTGAACTGCGGGACAACGGCGCCGTGCCGCTGGTAGCCGACCTGGACCGGCCCGCCACGCTGGCGCGTCTGTCCGGGCTGGCCGACAAGGTGCTGCACCTGGCGCCGCCGCCGTCCCGCGGCGAGAGCGATCCCCGCACGCTGGCGCTGCTGCGCGCCTTGCGGCGCGGTGCCTGGCGGCAGTCCGCCGCGCGGCCTGGCGGATGGTCTGCCAAGCCCGCTATTCTACCCGACCGCCGCTACGGCAGGTCTGGCCGAAGCGCCGCGCCGCCCGCGTTCGTCTATGCCAGCACCTCGGGCGTGTATGGCGACCGGGGCGGCGCCAGGCTGGCGGAATCGCAGGCGGTGCGCCCGCAAACCGCGCGCGCCCGGCGCCGCGTGGCGGCCGAGCAGGCCGTGCGGGACTTTGGCCGCCATGCCGGCTGGCGTGCTTCCATCGTGCGCATTCCCGGCATCTATGCCGAGGACCGGCTGCCGCTGGCCCGCCTGGCCAAGGGCACGCCGGCGCTGGCGCCGCAGGACGACGTCTATACCAACCACATCCATGCCCTGGACCTGGCCCGCACCATGGTGGCGTCGCTGTTCCGCGGCCGCTCGCAGCGGGTGGTGCATGCCAGCGACGATTCGGAAATGCGCATGGCCGATTACTTCGACCTGGTGGCCGACCGCCGCGGCCTGCCCCGCCCGCCGCGCCTTGCGCGCGCGCAACTGCGCGAAGCCGTGGAGCCAACCTTGCTCAGCTTCATGAGCGAATCGCGCCGGCTGGAAAACGCCCGTCTCAAACGCGAGCTGCGCCTGCGGCTGCGCTATCCCACCGTGGCCTCCTTTTTCGACGCCTGAATTCGGGTGCCCTCGGGATCGCCCGGGAGCGCGTTCCTTTCGCATCCCGGCGGCGCCCCGTGGCACGCCGCTTGCATTGGTGTTGCCGCTCGATCCTGTATAGACAGCAAGTGATGCATTCGGCGTAGCTGTGCGCGGATCTGGTGCGCGGAGGCGAATGCGGCAAGGGGCGGATGCCCCGCCAGCGGGCATCGGCGGGCACCCGGCCTGATCCCGTAACGTCGCGGTTTTGTGCTCGTTTCGTGCCGTTCCAGGCCCGGCGGTGCGTAAGTGCCGGCCACGCCAGTTCTGCGTTTCGCCTCGGGTTAACTACCGCATTGACTTGTATATACAGCGTTGCTAAATTGCCTGGCAAATGACCGGCGCCGCAAGTACGGCGCCGCCCGAGCCGGGCGGTCCGGCCGCCGCCAACGCTGGCGCGGCCTCGTTCGCATCACACCAAAGGAGCCAGGAAGATGGGATTTCGTATCCGTAGCGGTAAGCCGCTAGCCGCCGCCGTTGCAGCAGTCGTCGCCACGCTGGGTGCCGCAGGCACCGCGCAAGCGCAAGCCACGCAGGTCACGCTCGGCATGAGCGGCTGGACTGGCTTCGCGCCGCTGACGCTGGCCGACAAGGCCGGCATCTTCAAGAAGCATGGTGTCGACGTCGACATCAAGATGATTCCGCAGAAGGACCGTCACCTGGCACTCGCCTCGGGCGCCATCCAGTGCGCTGCCACCACGGTCGAGACCCATGTGGCCTGGAACGCCAACGGCGTGCCCATCACCCAGATCGTGCAGCTCGACAAGTCCTACGGTGCCGATGGCCTGGCCGTGCGCGGTGACGTCAAAGGCTTTGCCGACCTCAAGGGCAAGACCATCGGCGTGGACGCGCCGGGCACCGCGCCTTACTTCGGCCTGGCCTGGATGCTCAAGAAGAACGGCATGAGCCTGAAGGACGTGAAGACCACCACGCTGTCGCCGCAAGCCGCCGCGCAGGCCTTCGTCTCGGGCCAGAACGATGCTGCCATGACGTATGAGCCGTACCTGTCGTCGGTGCGCCAGAACCCGGACAAGGGCAAGATCCTCGCCACCACGCTGGACTACCCGATGGTGATGGACACGCTGGGCTGCGCGCCCAAGTGGCTCAAGGACAACCCCAAGGCCGCGCAAGCGCTGGTGGACAGCTACTTCGAAGCGCTCGACATGATCAAGCAGGACCCGGCCAAGGCTAACGACATCATGGGCGCGGCGGTCAAGCAAAGCGGCGAGCAGTTCGCCAAGTCGTCCGCCTACCTGCGCTGGCAGGATCGTGACGCCAACCGCAAATTCTTCGGCGGCGAGCTGGCCAGCTTCAGCAAGGAAGCGGCGCAGGTGCTGCTGGAGATCGGCGTGATTCGCCAGGTGCCGGACGTCACGGCGCTGTACGACGCGCGCTTTATCAAGTAACGAGGCCGGTGCCATGACGCAGGTTCACATTGGTTCGCCCGCCGCCGGTGCGGCTACAACGCCCGCTCCCGCCGCGGTGACTCCGGCGGCCGCGCGCCGGCATCCCTGGATGGCGCCGCTGGCGCCGGTCACCCAGCGTGCGCGCTGGGTCCTGGGCTTGTCGTTCTTTGTGGTGTTCTTTGCCGTGTGGGCGGCGGTGACCCTGGGCGGCATGGTGCCGCGCACCTTCCTGGCCGACCCGATGACCATGGCCCACGAAGGTGTGCTGCTGTTCGCCGAGTACAACTTCATCGGCGACATCGGCATGACGGTATGGCGCGTGCTGGGCGGCTTCGTGCTGGCCGCTGTGCTGGCCGTGCCGCTGGGCATCTTCATGGGCGCGTACAAGGCGGCGGAGGCGTTCTTCGAGCCCTTCGTCTCGTTTTGCCGCTACCTGCCGGCGTCGGCCTTTATTCCGCTGCTGATCCTGTGGGCCGGCATCGGCGAAGCGCAGAAGGTACTGGTGATCTTTATCGGCTCGTTCTTCCAGATCGTGCTGATGGTGGCAGTGACGGTGGGCGGCGCACGGCGCGACCTGGTGGAGGCGGCCTACACGCTGGGCGCCAACAGCAGTGGCATCGTGCGGCGCGTGCTGATCCCGGGCGCCGCGCCGGAAATCGCCGAGATCCTGCGCCTGGTGCTGGGCTGGGCCTGGACCTATGTCATCGTCGCCGAGCTGATCGGCTCGTCCTCCGGCATTGGCCACATGATCACCGACAGCCAGGCGCTGCTCAACACCGGGCAGATCATCTTCGGCATTATCGTGATCGGTTGCATCGGCCTGGTCTCCGACCTGGCTTTCAAGCTGGCCAACCAGCGCCTGTTCCCGTGGAGTTCGATCAAATGAGCGCGCTGTCCATCCAGCAGGTCTCGCGTACCTTCGTCAATCCGCGCGGCGGCCAGACCCTGGCGTTGCAGCCGACCGATTTCGAAGTGGCGGACAACGACTTCGTCACCATCCTCGGCCCCTCGGGCTGCGGCAAGTCCACGCTGCTGCGCATCGTCGCCGGGCTGGATACGCCCACCACCGGGCGCGTGCTGCTCGACGGGCAGGAAGTCACCGGCCCGGGCGCGGAGCGTGGCATGGTGTTCCAGTCGTACACGCTGTTCCCGTGGCTGACCATCGAGCAGAACGTGCGCTTTGGCCTGCGCGAGCGCGGCATGAGCGAGGCCGGCCAGCGCGAGCGCAGCGACTTCTTTATCCAGCGCGTGGGCCTGCGCGGCTTCGAGCATCATTTCCCCAAGCAGCTCTCGGGCGGCATGCAGCAGCGCACGGCCATTGCCCGGGCGCTGGCCAACGACCCCAAGATCCTGCTGCTGGACGAGCCCTTCGGCGCGCTGGACAACCAGACCCGCGTGCTGATGCAGGAACTGCTGCTGGGCATCTGGGAAGCCTCGCGCAAGACGGTGCTGTTCGTCACGCACGATATCGACGAGGCCATCTTCATGGCCAACCGCGTTGCCGTGTTCTCGGCGCGGCCGGGGCGCATCAAGCGCACCATCGACGTGGATTTTCCGCACCCGCGCCACTACACGATCAAGACCTCGCCGGCGTTCTCGGAACTCAAGGCGGTGCTGACCGAGGAAATCCGCGCCGAGGCCATGGCCTCCGCGGAGCACTGAGTTGCCAGCCAAGCCATGAAAGCTGCCACCGCCAACCGCCGGGGCGTTCCCGATGCCACTCCCGCCGCGCTCTACCAGCAGGTGAAGGAGTACATCGCGCGCCATATCCAGAGCCGCGCGTRGCAGCCGGGCGACCGCGTGCCATCCGAGCAGGAACTGGTCACGCGCTTTGGCGTGTCGCGCATGACGGTGAACCGCGCGCTGCGCGAGCTGGCCGAGCAGGGCAGGGTGGTGCGCGTGGCCGGCGTGGGAACCTTCGTGGCGGAGCACAAGCCGCAGTCGACGCTGCTCAACGTGGTCAACCTGCAGGATGAGATCCGCATGCGCGGGCACGACTACGCCTGCGACGTCATGGTGGTGGAACGCGTGGCTGCCTCCATCGAGGTCGCGGCCGCGCTGGACTTGCGCACCGGTGAATCGGTGTTCCACTCCGTGTGCGTGCACCGCGAGGACGGCGTGCCGGTGCAGCTCGAAGACCGCTATGTGAACCMGCGCGTCGCGCCGGACTTCATCAACCAGGATTTCGCTGCCGCCGATGCGGTGAAGCCGGGCGAATACCTGCTGCGCCATGTGCCCTACGACCAGATCGAACACGTGGTCGATGCCATTTCCGCCACGGCGGAGCAGGCCACCCAACTGGAAATGCCGGCTACCCAGCCGTGCCTGCTGCTGACCCGCCGCACCTGGACGGGCGGCACCCCCGTGACCTTTGTACGTTGCCTGCACCCAGGCAACCGTTACCGCCTAGGCAGCCGATTCCGCGCCGATGGCAATCCGGCCTTCGGCTGAACCCGCCGAGGGCCGTTAGTTTTTTCAGATCCACCAGCCAACGCACGAACCCGGCTGTATAGACAGGGACATACAAATGAGCGCCACCCAAGCCAACCAAACTTCCCGCCCGCTGCTGACCTTGCAGCCCGGCTCCGTCACGCTGGCCGACCTGCGCCGCATCCATCGCGGCGAAGTGAGCCTGGCGATGGATGCATCCGCGTGGGCTGGCGTGCGCGCATCCCAGGCCACCGTGCAGGACATCATCGACGCCGATGCGGTGGTCTACGGCATCAACACCGGCTTCGGCAAGCTGGCGCAAACGCGCATTGCGCATGACAAGCTGGCGGAGCTGCAGCGCAACCTGGTGCTGTCGCACAGCGTGGGCACCGGCGCGGACCTGAACAGCGACACCGTGCGGCTGATTCTGGCGATCAAGGCCGTGAGCCTGGCGCGCGGCCATTCCGGCATCCGTCCCGAAATCATCGAGGCGCTGCTGGCGCTGGCCAACGCCGGCGTCACGCCGTGCATTCCGGCCAAGGGCTCGGTGGGGGCGTCCGGCGATCTCGCGCCGCTGGCGCATATGTCGTGCACGCTGATCGGCGTGGGCGAGGTGATGATCGACGGCGTGCGCCGCCCGGCCGCCGAAGGGCTGGCCCACGCTGGCCTGGCACCCTTCACGCTAGGCCCCAAGGAAGGGTTGGCGCTGCTCAACGGCACGCAGGTTTCCACCGCGCTGGCGCTGGCGGGCCTGTTTGCCGCCGAAGACATCTTCGCTGCCGGGCTGGTGGCGGGCGCGCTGTCGCTCGAAGCCATCAAAGGCTCGGTCAAGCCGTTTGACGCGCGCATCCACGCCGCGCGCGGCCAGGCCGGCCAGATTGCCGTGGCCGGCGCAGTGCGCACGCTGCTCGATGGCAGCAAGATCGTGGACTCGCATGTGAGCTGCGGCCGCGTGCAGGACCCGTACTCCATCCGCTGCCAGCCGCAGGTGATGGGCGCCTGCCTGGACAACCTGCAACACGCCGCGCGCGTGCTGCAGATCGAGGCCAACGCCGCGTCCGACAATCCGCTGGTGTTCCCGGAGCAGGGCGACGTGATCTCGGGCGGCAACTTCCACGCCGAGCCGGTGGCGTTTGCCGCCGACATCATCGCGCTGGCCATCGCCGAGATCGGCGCGATCTCCGAGCGCCGCCTCGCGCTGCTGCTCGATACCGGCCTGTCCGGCCTGCCGCCGTTCCTGGTGCGCGACGGCGGCCTGCATTCGGGCTTCATGATCGCGCAGGTCACTGCCGCCGCGCTGGCCTCCGAGAACAAGTCGCTGGCGCACCCTGCCAGCGTGGACAGCTTGCCGACGTCGGCCAACCAGGAGGACCATGTGTCGATGGCCACCTACGGCGCGCGCCGCCTGGGCGATATGGCGGAGAACACCGCCGTGGTGGTCGGCATCGAAGCCATGGCCGCCGCGCAGGGCATCGAGTTCCACCGCCCGCTGGAATCCTCGCCGCTGATCGAGACCGAGATCGCGCGCATCCGCGAGCGCGTGGCCTTCGTGGAAGGCGACCGCTACTTCGCGCCGGATATCGAGGCGATGAAGCTGTGGGTGCAGCAGGGCGATGCGGGTGCCGGTTGGCCCGAGTCGGTGCGCCAGGTGCTGCCGTCGCAGGTGGGCGTGGCGTAAGCCGCCGTGCTGAAGAAAACAATTGGCTTCGCTTCAAGTGGCTCCTAGTCAAACCGCCCCTCTCCCCAACTCTATCCCCGTGACGGGAGAGGGCGGGCGCCCCCGAATGCGAGGCCCCAAAAATCACCGCAGCGCAGGGTTGAACCCAACACGCAGGAGAACCAGACATGAACGCCAACGAACATCAATTCACCAAGGCGGCACCCCCGCGCGGCCAGCGCGAGATCCGCGCGCCGCGCGGCACCGAGCTGCACTGCAAGAACTGGCTGATCGAAGCCGCCTACCGCATGCTCCAGAACAACCTGGATCCCGATGTGGCCGAGCGCCCGCAGGACCTGGTGGTGTACGGCGGCATCGGCAAGGCGGCGCGCAACTGGGAGTGCTTCGATGCCATCCTCGATAGCCTGCGCAACCTGGGCGAGGAAGAATCGCTGCTGGTGCAATCCGGCAAGCCGGTGGGCGTGTTCCGCACCCATGCCGACGCGCCGCGCGTGCTGATTGCCAACTCCAACCTGGTGCCGCACTGGGCCACCTGGGACAAGTTCAACGAGCTGGACCGCGCCGGCCTGATGATGTACGGCCAGATGACTGCCGGCTCGTGGATCTATATCGGCACGCAGGGCATCGTGCAGGGCACCTTCGAAACCTTTGTCGAAGCCGGCCGCCAGCACTACAACAACGATCTCACCGGCAAGTGGATCCTCACGGCAGGTCTCGGCGGCATGGGCGGCGCGCAGACGCTGGCCGGCGTGCTGGCCGGCGCTTGTGTGCTGGCCATCGAGTGCCAGGAGTCGCGTATCGACTTCCGCCTGCGCACGCGCTATGTCGACAAGAAGGCCACCAGCATCGACGAAGCGCTGGCCATGATCGAAGAAGCCACGCGCAACAAGCAGGCCATCTCCGTCGGYCTGCTCGGCAAYGCYGCSGAGATCWTSCCGGAACTSGTCAAGCGGGCGCAGGCCGGCGGCATGCGCCCGGACATCGTCACCGACCAGACCTCGGCGCACGACCTGGTCAACGGCTACCTGCCGGCGGGCTGGACGGTGGCGCAATGGGAAGCCGCGCGCACGGCCGATCCCAAGTCGGTCGAGGCCGCCGCCAAGGCCTCCATCGTCAAGCACGTGCAGGCCATGCTGGCCTTCCAGCAGATGGGCGTGCCCACGCTGGACTATGGCAACAACATCCGTCAGGTCGCCTTTGACGAGGGCGTGGCCAATGCCTTTGATTTCCCGGGGTTCGTGCCGGCGTACATCCGCCCGCTGTTTTGCCGCGGCAAGGGCCCCTTCCGCTGGGTCGCGCTGTCGGGAGACCCCGAGGATATCTACAAGACCGATGCCAAGATGAAGGAGCTGTTCCCCGAAGACGCGCACCTGCACCGCTGGCTGGACATGGCGCGCGACCGCATCGCCTTCCAGGGCCTGCCCGCGCGCATCTGCTGGGTGGGGCTGGACGAGCGCCACCGCGCGGGCCTGGCCTTCAACGAGATGGTGAAGAACGGCGAGCTGAAGGCGCCGATCGTGATCGGCCGCGACCACCTGGATTGCGGCTCGGTTGCCAGCCCCAACCGCGAGACCGAAGCCATGCGCGACGGCTCCGATGCGGTGTCCGACTGGCCGCTGCTCAACGCGCTGCTCAACACCGCGGGCGGTGCCACGTGGGTCAGCCTGCATCACGGCGGCGGCGTGGGCATGGGCTTCTCGCAGCATTCGGGCGTGGTGATCGTGTGCGACGGCACCGACGCCGCGGCTAAGCGCATCGAGCGTGTGCTGTGGAACGACCCGGCCACCGGCGTGATGCGCCACGCCGATGCCGGCTACGAAAGCGCGATCGACTGCGCCCATGAGAAGGGCCTGAACCTGCCGATGGTGCCGAAGGGGGCAGGCGTATGAACGGCGTCGAACGCTTCTCGCTCGGCGCGCTGGCTGCGCGGCCCTGGAAGAACGGCGGCGGCGTCACCCGCGAGATCGCGGCGTGGCCGCCGKGCGCCGGCATGGACGCCTTCCTGTGGCGCGTGAGCGTGGCCGACATCGCCGCCGATGGGCCGTTCTCCGCTTTTCCCGGCATCGATCGCCAGATCGTGCTGCTGGACGGCGAGGGCGTACGCCTGCTGGCTGACGATGGCAGCTTCGATCATCGCCTCGATGCCGTTGGCGAGCCCTTTGCCTTTGCCGGCGAGCGCGGCGTGCAGGCCACGCTGCTGGATGGCGCCACGCGGGACTTCAATGTGATGACGCGGCGCGGCCAGTGCCGCGCGAGCGTGGTCGCGGCGCGCGGCGAGTTCACGATCGCGCCCGGCGCGCAAGTGGTGCTGTTGTTTGTGGTTGAGGGGGCATGGCGCCACGGCGTTGCCGGCCAGGGCGGCCAAGCCGTGCTGGCGAGCGACGACGGCATGCTGTTTGCCGAAGGCGTGGCGGTGCCATATCGCCTGCAGGCGATGTCGGAGCCCGCGCTATGCCTGTGCGTCACCCTGGAACTGGAGTTGGAGAACCCGCAATGAACCTGAACCCGGCGCAGGCCGCCGTTACCGCTTCGTCCACTGAATCTGCCAAGTCCGCCGACGGCGTCTGGCATCGCTGCCACCTGCTGCCCGACGGGGATCCCGCCAAGGCCATCCGTGACGCCGCGCTGGTCGTGCAGCAAGGCCGCATCGCGTGGCTCGGCACGCAGGCCGAGMTGCCGCAGGCGTACGCAGCGCTGCCGCGCCACGATGCCGGCAACGCGTGGATCACGCCGGGCCTGGTCGACTGCCACACCCACCTGGTGTATGGCGGGCAGCGCGCCGATGAATTCGCCATGCGCCTGGCTGGTGCAGGCTATGAGGAAATCGCGCGCGCCGGCGGCGGCATCGTCTCCACCGTGCGCGCCACCCGCGCCGCCGATGAAGACACGCTGTTCGCGCTGGCCGGCGCGCGTCTTGCGCCGCTGCTGGCCGAAGGCGTGACCACGCTGGAGATCAAGTCCGGCTACGGCCTGGACCTCGCCAGCGAGCGCAAGCAGCTGCGCGTGGCGCGCCGCCTGGGCGAGGCCTTTGGCGTGACGGTGCACACCACTTTCCTCGGCGCGCACGCGCTGCCGCCGGAATACGCGGGCCGCGCCGACGACTACATCACGCTGGTGTGCGAAACCATGATGCCCGCGCTGGCCGAAGAGGGCCTCATCGATGCGGTGGACGCCTTCTGCGAATCCGTGGGCTTCAGCCTGGCGCAGACCGAGCGCGTGTTCCAGGCCGCCGAGCGCCACGGCTTGCGCGTCAAGCTGCACGCCGAGCAACTCAGCAACCTGGGTGGCACCGCGCTGGCGGCGCGTTACCGCGCGCTGTCGGCCGATCACCTGGAACACCTGGATGAGGCCGGCGTCGTTGCCATGGCCGAGTCGGGCACGGTGGCGGTCTTGCTGCCTGGCGCCTATTATTTCCTGCGTGACACCAACCTGCCGCCGATCGACCTGCTGCGCCGGCATGGCGTGCCGATGGCGATCTCCACCGATCACAATCCCGGTACGTCACCCGTCACTTCGCTGCTGCTGATGATGAATATGGCGTGCACCCTGTTCAGGCTGACCGTGCCGGAAGTGCTGGCAGGTGTCACCACGCACGCCGCGCGCGCGCTGGGCGCGGCCGGCCGGCACGGCTTGCTGGCCGCCGGGCGCGCCGCCGATTTCGTGCTGTGGCATGTCGATTCGCCGGCCGAGCTGGCCTACTGGTTCGGGCGCAATCCGGCCGCCGCCGTGGTGCGCCAGGGCAAGGTCTATCCCGCCGCCACGCTAGCGCAAGGAGTGCGGCCATGAGCGCCGGAAGCCTGTTCGCCACGCAGGCCTTGCTGCCCACCGGCTGGGCCAGCAATGTGCTGCTGGCCTGGGACGACGCCGGCGCATTTACGACGGTGCAGGCCGGCGCGGAACCCGCCGTGGACGTGCCGCGCGCCGCCGGGCCGCTGTTGCCGGGCATGCCCAATCTGCATTCGCACGCCTTCYAGCGCGGCTTTGCCGGGTTGACCGAGTTCCGCAGCGAGACACTGGCCGACGGCCAGGAGAGCGATTCCTTCTGGAGCTGGCGCAAGCTGATGTACCGCTTCGCGCTGCGGCTTTCGCCCGATACGCTGGAAGCCATCGCCACGCAGCTCTATATCGAGATGCTGCGCGCGGGCTACACCAGCGTTTGCGAATTCCACTATGTGCATCACGACACGGACGGCAAGCCTTACGCCGACCCCGCCGAGATGTCGCTGCGCCTGCTGCGCGCCGCGCAGGCGGCCGGCATCGGCATCACGCTGCTGCCGGTGCTGTACCAGACGGCCGGCTTCGGCGGCAAGCCCGCGGTGCCGGATCAGCGCCGCTTCCTGCATGAGACTGACGCCATGCTCGCCTTGCTTGGCCGGCTGGCTCCGCAATGCCATGGCCAGGCCCGCCTGGGACTTGCCCCGCACTCGCTGCGCGCGGTGCCGCCGAAGAGCCTTGCCGACGCCGTGGCGGGCCTGCGCGCGCTGGATGCAACAGCGCCGGTGCACATCCATATCGCCGAGCAGCAGCGCGAGGTCGACGAGTGCATCACGCTGACTGGCGCACGCCCGGTGGCGTGGCTGCTCGACCATGCCGAGGTGGACGCGCGCTGGTGCCTGGTGCATGCCACGCACCTGGACTGGGACGAACGGCGGCGGCTGGCGCACAGCGGCGCGGTGGCCGGCATCTGCCCGACCACCGAAGCCAACCTGGGCGATGGGGTATTCGATGCCGCGCCCTACCTCGGGCAGAGCGGTGTCTGGGGCATCGGCTCGGACAGCCACGCCAGCGTCAGCGTGGTGGAAGAGCTGCGGCTGTTCGAGTACGGCCAGCGGCTGGCGCTGCAAAAGCGCAATGTGCTGGCATCGGACGCGCACAAGCAGGTGGCGGACCGCCTTTACCTCGATGCGGCCTTTGGCGGCGCGCGCGCGTCGGGCCGGGATATCGGCGCGATTGCTGTCGGGCAGCAGGCGGATTTCGTCGTGCTGGACGGCGCGCATGCCACGCTCTCGGGTTTGTCGGGCAGCCAGGCGCTGGCGGTCCATGTGTTCACCAACCATGGGCATGAGACACTAGCGGAAGTCCGCACGGCGGGCCGCACGCGCGTGCAGCATGGTATGCACGCCTTGCAGGCCGACGCTGGCAAGCGCTTCGCCGCTGCGCGCGCAAGCCTGCTGACTGACTAAAACCCGGTGCACCACGCGGCCTGACGCTTGACGCTACAAGCTTCAGGCCCGCATTGATGGGCACTGCGCCTTTATGTTGCAAAGTAGCAAACAAGAAAACATGGCCTTCTCGACCGATACCCCCGCTTTCACCCTGCATCGCGGCACGCGCCCGATGCTGGTGTCGATGCCGCACGTCGGCACCCACCTGCCGGCCTCCGTGTCCGACCGGCTGACCGCCGAGGCACGCACCGTGCCCGATACCGACTGGCACCTGGAGCGCCTGTACGATTTCGCGCGCGAGCTCGGCGCCTCCATCCTGGTGGCCACCCACTCGCGCTACGTGGTGGACCTGAACCGCCCGCCCGACAACGCCAATCTCTACCCCGGCCAGGACACCACCGGCCTGTGCCCGGTCGATACCTTCGACAAGACGCCGATCTACGCCGACGCCGGCAGCCTGCCCGCCGACGATGAAATCGCCGCGCGCCGCGACGCCATCTGGCGTCCGTACCACGGCGCGCTCGCCGGGGAACTGGCCCGCTTGCGCGCCGAGCACGGTACCGTGGCGCTGTGGGACGCGCATTCGATCCGCTCGGTGCTGCCGCGCTTTTTTGAAGGCAAGCTGACCGACTTCAACCTGGGCACCGCCAATGGTGCCAGCTGCGACGCCGCGCTGGCCAACCAGTTGCTGGATATCGCGGGCGCGTTGCCTGGCTATACGTCGGTGCTGAACGGGCGCTTCAAGGGTGGCTATATCACGCGGCAGTACGGGGCGCCGGCCCAGGGCGTGCAAGCCGTGCAGCTGGAGTTGACGCAGTCGGCCTATATGAGCGAGACCTATCCCTTTGCCTATGACGAAGCGCGGGCCACACGCATTCAGCCCACGCTGAAGACGATGCTGGAGACGGTGTTGGGGTACGTGGAAGCGCGTTAAGGCTTCTAGCCCCGCTGACGCGGGGGTGTCTCTTGTGGGCGGGGTTTTACTGCTTCTAGCTGCTGTCGCGGCTGTACGGTGTTGGCCGTTTTGGAACGTGTGAGATGTCACTTYTCTTTACTCGTAAAGARAAGATGGTATGAACGCGCCCCGTCCCCGCAGTGGAGCGCGAGGTGGCGAGACGGTAGTGTGGGTCAGGCAGAAAAGAGTCTGATGAGAGGGGGGGGGCCTCCAGACCGAACGGCATCGCAATGTGCCAGAGTGGAAGATGTCACCACCACTACAGGAACGGAGGGACCCGAAATGAATGCTATGACATTTGGGCTGGATATTGCAAAGCATGTGTTCCAGCTGTACTGGGTTGACCCT
>NZ_JBFTSF010000153.1:0-14775 GCF_056399905.1 Cupriavidus sp. 01L46 | reverse complement strand
GCCCAGGTCGCCCGAGTGGAACCAGCCGCCGCTGAAAGCCTCGGCGGTCTGCTCCGGTTTGTCCCAGTATTCGGTGAGCAACTGCGGCGAGCGGTGCACGATCTCGCCGAGCTCGCCGGGCCTGGCGTCCTGCATCTTCTCGTCGACGATGCGGGTTTCCACATTCAGCACGGGACGCCCGGCCGAAGCGGGCCGCTCGCGGTGCTCATCGGGGCCGAGCACCGTGGCCAGCGGGCCGATCTCGCTTTGTCCGTAGCAGTTGAAAAAGCCCAGCGCGGGCAGGCGCTCGCGCAATTCCAGCAGCACCGGCAGCGGCATGATCGAGGCGCCGTAATAGGCCTTGGTCAGCGAGACCAGCTGGCGCGGATCGAAGTCCGCGTGGCGCAGCAGCGCAATCCATACGGTGGGTGGTGCAAAGAAGCTGGTGATGCCGGCCTCGCGCACCGTGCGCAGGCAGAAGCCCGGCTCGGGGCTTTGCGCCAGCAGGATGCTGCCGCCCATCAGCAGCAGCGGCATCAGGAAGACATGCATCTGCGCGGAGTGGTAGAGCGGCAGCGCAGCCAGCGCGTCATCCTCCGGCTTGATGTCGCACGTGGCGATGGCGCTCATGTATTCGGCCAGCAAGGCGCGATGCGTCAGCACGGCCCCCTTGGGCGCGGACGTGGTGCCGGAGGTGTAGAGGATCTGCGCCGGCATGGCGTCGTCGAGGGTGGCAAGGATCTCCCCGGCGGGGCCCTTGGCCGCCGTCAGCACGTCGCGCTCGCCGCCGCCATGGAGGCTGCCCAGCAACGGGCAAGGCAGCCCTTCGACGTGCGCGGCCAGCGCCGGGTCGGCGAACAGCGCGCTGGCGCCGGACTGGGCGACGATGTATTCGACCTCCCCGCGCGTCATCGAGAAATTCACCGGCACATGGATCAGCCCGGCACGCAGGCAGCCCAGCCACAGCAGCACGTAGGCATCCGAATTCTTGCCGAACGCCGCCACGCGGTCGCCGGGGCGCAGGCCCCACCGTTGCAGCGCGGCACCCACGCTGGCCGCCGCGGCCTCGAGTTCGCGATAGGTCCAGCTGCGTTCGCCAAAGCGCAGCGCCACCTTGTCGGGGTTGCGCCGTACCGCGCGGGCGAGGGCATCGGGGATAGTGTTGCGCAGGACGCGCTGCTGCTCTGACTGCATGGTGGTCTCCGTTATGGTTTTAGGGTCCAGCAAGTCTTGAGAGCCGATGCCGCAGGGCTTGATCGCGCCATTGCATTCCTGGCGCAAGCACGATGCCGCGACGTTGGCGTTCGAGGGGCCAGCATACGGGCGGGCCGGCGCAGGCGCAAGCCGCCCTGGCGTGGGGAAGGCGGAGACGCCGGGCAGGACGTCCGGCGCAAGGGGAGGATAGAGCGAGGCAGCGCGCCACGGCGGCGCCGTGGCGCGTGTATGCAGCCCGATGGCGGCGGCTTTTGCTGCCGCTGCCGCTGGCTCAGGCGGACAGCGCGCCAGCCAGGAAGGTCAGGGCTCGGCCGTGGGCCAGCGCGGCGGACGGCTGATGATACGAGCCGCGCGCCCAGCAGTTGAAACCGTGATCGGCCTGCGCATAGACGTGGATTTCCGCCTGGCGGTTGCCGGCCACGGCAGCGCGCACTTTCTCGACGGCGTCGGCCGGGATATGCGCATCGAGCGCGCCGTAGTGGAACTGGACCGGCACCTTGATACTGGCGGCTTCCTGCAGGTTGTTCTGGATGCCGCCGCCATAGTAAGGAACCGCCGCATCGACCAGGCCGCGTGCGGCGCTCAGGTAGGCCATCAGGCCACCGAAGCAGTAGCCCACTGCCGCAATCTTCGCGCCCGCGCCGAGCTGGCCGCGCAGCGCCTTGGCGGTGGCGGCGATGTCTTTCACCGCCAGCTCCACATCCACCTTCTGGCGCAACTCCATCGCGCGCGCCATGTCCGCGCCCGCATAGCCCAGTTCCACGCGCGGCGCCAAGCGCCAGAACACGTCCGGCGCCAGCACCACGTAGCCGTCGAGGGCGTACTGGTCCGCTACCGCGCGGATATGTTCATTGACACCGAAGATTTCCTGCACCAGCACGATGCCAGGTGCATTGGCCGCCTTGCCCGTGGGCGGCAGGGCAAGGTAGGCATCGAAGGCGCCACCTTCGGTTTCAACGCGGATCCATTGGCTGTTGCTGTGGTTAGGCATGCTTGCTTGCTCCATTGACACTCAGTGCCGTTGATCGGCAGGACAGAAATCCGGAAAACTGCAAGTGTGCCACTGTCCGGGCAGACGTGCCGCGCGTGCCGCAGCACGCACCGTCACTCAGCCCGTCATGCAGCATGCGGGCGCCCGGTCCATCAGCTTGCCGGCTGAACGCCAGGCAGGAATTCGATGCCGGTGCGCTTGACCAGCTCGCCATAGGAGATCGGCTTGCCCGGCCGGGCGGCGTCGGAGTTCTCGATCCAGTGCGCCCAGGCGCGGTTGGTCGACGGATCGTAGACGAGCTTGTAGAGGTATGTGGGGACCCAGACCTTGCCGCTGCCAATGGTGCGAACGTTGCCATCGAAGACCGGGCCCGTGATGACATAGACATCGCCGGCCGCGCGCATGGCGTACTTGCGTGTGGCCTTTTCGATGGAGGCCCATGCCTTGCGGTTGTTCTGGCTGTATTGCGGCACCACATTGGCGAGCGTGAACGATTGCGACATGGCTTGCGCGGTCGGCTGGTCGGCGGCAGGCGACATATGGCCACGGTCGATGCCTTCATTGCCCTTGTAGTCGTCCAGTTCCGCCCGCTCGGCGCGGGGCAGGCGCGCATCGGAGAAGAAGCGATTTGTTCGCGCCTCGTCCCTGGCATCGATCAGCTGCACGCGCGACAGGCGCTCGGCCACGTACAGCGGGGTCTTGCTGCGGCCCGAGTGCATGACAGCAAAGGCGTCATAGCAAAGCGGGCGCAGCTTGAGCTCGGCCGAGCTCGGTGCCTTGGGGGCCGCGCTTTGCGCGAAGAATTGAGGACATTGGGAAAAGCCGCCGGAAGCGCTGGCCACGCCAGATGCCAGGCACAGCGCCACCGAGAAAAAAAACTTCTTCATGCGAGAAAGGAATCCTTACAGCTTGCAGGTTTGAAGAGACGGCAAAAGCCGGCAAAGGCCCGAATAGGCCCGAATAGGCCCGAATAGGCCCGAATAGGCCCGAATAGGCCCGAAAAAACCGGCGAGAGCCGTCAGAGGACATTGCACCGTTGCGCAGGATGGCGGAGGCCGCGCGCGGGAGCCGGGCATTCTGCCAGACAGAAGCGCGATGCGGAACGGGCGATGCGCAACCTACATAGACCAGGGCGGCAATGAGACAGTTCTCATTCAATGCCGCGGCGGCTCCTATAATCGCGCTTTTGCACAATCACCTACGCACCTGCGTTTTTTCACGGCGCACACCACCATGCTCAACCGGCTGGAAATGCTGAGGATCTTCTGCGCGGCAGCGGAGTCGGCTTCGTTCAAGGCAGCCGCGACGCGGCTGGGCACGTCGCCGCAAACCGTCACCCGCGCGGTCAAGGACCTCGAGGAAGCCGTGGGCGAGCCGCTGTTCCACCGCAACACCCGCCAGATCCGCATCACCGCCGCCGKCGAGCGCCTGGCCGAGCGCGCCCGCGCGGCGCTTGTCGATGTCGACAGCCTGTTTGCGCATCCGGCCAGCCGCTCGGACACGGAGCTCAAGGGCGTCGTGCGCATTACCGCGCCGAGCACGCTTGGGCGGCAGCATCTGCTGGTGGCGCTGCGGGAGGTAGCGCTGGCGCATCCGGGTATCACGCTCGACATCCGGCTTTCGGACCAGGTCGCCGATGTGGTCGACGACGAGATCGACATCGGCCTGCGCCTGGGCATGTTCCGCGACCAGCGGCTGGTGGCGCGCATGACGACGCGGGTGGGCTTTCATATCGTGGGCACGCCGGAGCTGGTGGCGCGCGTGGGCAAGCCGGCCGACCTGGCCCAGCTCGCCGCGCTGCCCACCACAGGCCTGATCGACCGCAGCAGCGGCCGCGCCTGGCCGTGGTATTTCGCCCAGGGCGAGCAGTTCAATCCGCGCGCGCCAGCTTTTCTCACCGACGACCCGGAGACCGAAATGGAAGCGATCCTCTCCGGGCTCGCCTACGGTCAGTTGCCTGACTATCTCGCGCAGCCCCATCTGCGTTCCGGCCGCCTCGTCAGCGTGCTGGAACGCTTCGCGCCCGCGCCGTGGGGTTTGTACATCTACCGCTCGCGCCGTAGCCCGGTGCCGATGCGCATCCGGCTGGTGTTTGACGCGCTGGTGGCTTACTTCGGCGACAAAGACGCAGTGGCGGCGCGCTGAGCGCGCTTCCCGCTTTCCGTCGCCCGCTTCCCGCTGTCTTGACCGAGCGGACGGTAGCGTACCGCTGCCGGGCACGGTTATCCGTTAGCCAATCAATTCCAGAACATGGAATTCTGAAATCAAAACGTTTCCATTTTGATTGATCATCGCCGCCAAGATAATCACTTCCATCCGCAGGCAGCGCGCCTGCAGTTTTCCGGAGTGAACAATGAGCACGAACATCGCAAGCAAGGTTGTAGTCATCACCGGCGCCAGCAGCGGGCTGGGCGAAGCCACCGCGCGTCACCTGGGCGCGGCGGGCGCCTCGCTGGTACTGGCCGCCCGTCGCGGCGACCGCCTGGAAACCCTGGCGGCCGAGATCCGCGCCAAGGGCGGCAAGGCGGAAGTGGTGGTAGCCGACGTGAGCCGGCGCGCCGATGTCGAGGCCTTGGCGCAAAAGGCCGTGGCAAGCTTCGGCCGCATCGATGTCATGATCAACAACGCGGGCCTCATGGCCATCGCCCCCATGAGCGAGGCCAAGGTCGAGGAATGGGAGCGCATGATCGACATCAACATCAAGGGCGTGCTGTATGGCATCGCTGCCGCGCTGCCCGTGTTCCAGAAGCAGGGCGCGGGGCACTTCATCAATATTGCCTCGGTCGCGGGCGTGAAGGTGTTCAGCCCGGGCGGCACGGTGTACAGCGGCACCAAGTTCGCAGTGCGCGCCATTTCCGAAGGCTTGCGGCATGAAACCGGCGGCGCGATCCGCACCACGGTGATTTCGCCGGGCGCGGTCGACTCGGAACTCAAGCTAGGCAGCTCCCACGCGGAAAGCGCCAAGGTGGTGGGCGAGTTCTATCAGCAAGCCATCCCGGCCGATTCGGTGGCTCGCGCCATCGCCTACGCGATCGAGCAGCCGGCCGACGTGGATATCAACGAGATTGTGCTGCGCCCGACCGTGCAGGAATTCTGAGCATTGCGGGCAACGCGGCCGCGTCCCTGTGGATCAGGCCGCGCGCGGCGTCTTTCGGCTGCGCATGGCCGAGGGGCGCACCTGCTGCAGGGTGCRCAGGCTCTGGATGGCATCTTCGAT
The DNA here is from genome assembly GCF_056399905.1 of Cupriavidus sp. 01L46. Taxonomy (NCBI): domain Bacteria; kingdom Pseudomonadati; phylum Pseudomonadota; class Betaproteobacteria; order Burkholderiales; family Burkholderiaceae; genus Cupriavidus; species Cupriavidus sp. 01L46. The sequence continues at coordinate 9,373 of NZ_JBFTSF010000153.1, read as the reverse complement.
CGCCTCGATGCCTTGGGTGAGGCGGTCCCGGGCCTGGCCCAGCGCGGTCTGGGTCTCGGCGTCGAAGATCGCCAGGTGATCAAGCGAATCGACCTCGGCCTGCAACTGGCCGACGAGCCGTCGCAACTGCGCGGTGCTGTGTGATGCGGTGGAACGGATTGCCATTGCGGTCTCCGGAAAGGCAGGGCGCACACTCGTAAGGTAGAACGTATGCACCGGAAAGGACAAACTCTTTCTCGGCGTGTTCGATCGTTTTACGCGTTAGGCAACAGTCCGCCAACAGTCCGCCAACAGTTCGCCAACCGTCTGCCAATACTCGCCCAGGACAGCGCAAACAACGGCTAGGCGCGGACACCAAACGCGCCATTGCGATGGCATGATCCTTGCCAGTTTGCCTGGCGTTTTTCGAGGCGTTCTTTAGCGAGCGGGCAGCCTCGCATGGTGCCATGCGAGGCCGATGCCGCTGGATAGCGATCAATCGGCGTGGATGTTCGCTGCTTGGGCGATCTTGCGCAGGCGCGCGATCTCGCCGGTGACGCGCACGCGGTATTCGCCGGCGCTGCCGTACTCGGGCTCGAAGCCGTTGGCAGTCATGCTCTGCTGCAGCGCGGGATCCTTCATCATGCTGGCAATGGCGGTTTCCAGTGTCTGGCGCGCCGGCGCGGGAATGCCCTTGGGCGCGACGATGGCAAACCAGGTGCTGAGCGACACACCGGGATAGCCGCTTTCGATCGCCGTGGGCACCTGGGGCAGCAGCATCGAGCGCGCGGCGCTGGTGACGGCGATGGCCTTGACCTTGCCGCCCTTGATTTGCGGCGCGGCTGCCACCACGGTATCGACCGACAGCGGGATCTGGTTGCCGATCAGGTCGGCCATGGCGGGCGCGCTGCCTTTGTACGGTACGTGCAGCAAGCCCATGCCGGTCGCCGCGTTGATCATCTCGCCCGCGAAGTGCGCAGTGGTGCCCGCGCCATAGGAGCCGTAGGACATGCCGCCTGGCGTGGCCTTGGCCTCGGCCACCAGTTGCTTGAGCGTGTCCGCCTTGACTGCCGGATTGGCCAGCAGCACCAGCGCCGTGGAGCCGACCATGCCGAGCGGCTCGAAGCTCTTGAGCGAGTCGTAGGGCAGGCGTGAGTATGTGACCGGATTCACGGTGAACGTGGTGGCAGCACTGAGCAGCAAGGTATAGCCGTCAGGCGTGGCTTTCGCCACATAGTCGGCGCCGACGATCGTGCCCGCACCGGCCTTGTTCTCTACCACCACGGATTGCCGCAGCACTTCGCCCAGCTTGCGCGCCACCAGGCGGGCAAGCACATCCGTGGAGCCGCCCGGGGGAAACGGCACTACCAGCTTGATCGGCTTGTCCGGGTACGTCTGGGCCAGCGCCGGCCCGGCCACCGCCAGTGCCGCGCAGGCGGCGGCACCGCCAATGATGCATCGGGYCACGCCGCTGGTCATGTTCAGCGTCCATCTTGTCATGTGCGTTGCAAACATCTGTGTTTCCCCTTGTGTTGCGATCAATGTGGTCGATGTTGTCGAAATGGTCAATGTGGCCCGGTGCGCGGACCCTGGCCGGCGCCATGGTGGCGGCTTACAACGCCGGGCGGATGCGCCCGGCGGGATTGGCCTGCTCGAACAGTTGCGCAAACGCCAGCAGCGCGCGCTCGCCGCGATATTTGCCGACGATCTGCAAGCCCACCGGCAAGCCGTCGTCGGTAAAGCCGCAGGGCACCGAGATGGCGGGATGGCCCGTGATGGTGATGCGGTAGCACGAGCGCATCCAGCCAATATAGCTAGGCATCGGCACGCCTTCGATGCGCTGCGGATATTCGGTTTCAACGGCGAACGGCGTCACCTGYGACACCGGCGCGATCAGAAAATCGTAGCGCGCCAGCAGGGCCTGCATGCGCGCAAACATGCGGCTGTGGGCCCGCGCGGCTTCCGCCATCGCGGCGCCGTCCTGGGCCAGGCCCAGGTCGATGTTCCAGAGCACTGTTTCCTTCATCTGTTCGCCATGCTCGGCGCGCGCCGCGCCGTAGTTGGTGGCGAACGCCAGCGCGCGCAGCACCTCGAAGGCGTGGTCGGCCCCGCTGAAATCCGGCTCTGCCTCGTCCACCGTGCAGCCCAGCGCCTGGCACTGGCGAATTCCCTCCTGCAGCATGCGGCTCACCGCCGGCTCGAACGGCAGCCCACCGAGCGTCGGGCTGACCGCCACGCGCAGGCCCTTGCCATCGATCCGGGGCAGGGTGGCGAAATCGCTGGCGTCAGCGGCAATTGCCAGCGGGTCGGCCGGATCGTCGCCGGCCAGCACGCTGAACATCAGCGCCACATCCGCCACCGAGCGGCCCATCGGCCCGCCCACCGTGAGCGTGTTGAATGCATGGTTGGCCGGCGTCATCGGCACCCGTCCGATCGACGCTCGCAAGCCCACCACATTGCAGAAGCTGGCCGGGTTGCGCAGCGAACCGCCCATGTCCGAGCCATCGGCCAGCGCGACCATGCCCGCGGCCAGCGCCGCCGCGCTGCCACCACTGCTGCCACCGGCCGAGACGCCCAGGCGGTAAGGGTTGCGCGTGGCGCCGAACACAGCATTGAAGGTGTGCGAGCCCGCGCCGAACTCCGGCAGGTTGGTCTTGCCCAGCATGATGGCGCCCGCGGCCCGTTGGCGCGCCACCACCGCGCTGTCCTGCGCCGGCACAAAATCCCGGTACACCGCCGAGCCAAAGGTAGTGCGCACCCCCGCGCTCAGGAAGGAATCCTTGTGTGCCACCGGCAGGCCAAACAGCGGCCCGGGCACGGCGCCGCGCGCCAGCGCTGTGTCGGCCGCATCGGCCGCGGCCTGTGCCTCCTCGAAGGTGGTGGTGACGATCGCGTTGATGGCCGGGTTGACGCGCTGGATGCGCGCGATATGCGCGTCAATCACTTCGCGCACGCCGAGTTCGCGGGTGCGGATGGCGCGGGCCATTTCCACGGCGCCAAGGTAGCAGATGTCTTCCATGAGGTTACGGTCTCCTTGCTTCGCTTTGCATTCTGTCAGCGCCCCGCGGCCGCTCGCTGGCTTGCGTGCGTGCGCGGCTGGGGCATGGCGTAACGATAACGGCAGCCGGGCCAGTTCCGGCAAAACGCGTGTCGCAATGCCAACAGCATTTCCGCGCTCTGCCTGCCAGTTCACGCCCGCCAGTGGCGTGGCAGAGCGCACTAGCCGCACCGCGGCGGTKCCGTTTGCGCGAGAAGCTGCCGCTCAGGCCGCGCCGCATGGCATTTCGGCACCATTGGTGCTCCGGCCAGCCAGAAAGCTGCTTTCTAAAATCAGCAAGGCAGGTGCGGGCCAGGCTTATCATTGCGCAAAGGCCGGTGCGCAATGGCAGCACGCTGCCAGTCCCTCTCATGCAAAGACACGCTTGCCGGAAGCACAACCATGAAGTTCACATCGATCCACGCGGTACCGCTGGCCTATTTCCTTGAGGTGGCGGAGCGCGGCTCGCTCAGCGCGGCCTCTGCCTCGTTGCATGTCGCGGTATCGGCCATCAGCCGGCAGGTGGCCCGGCTCGAAGCGGAACTCGGTACGGCGCTCTTCGAGCGCGAGCCGCGCGGCATGCGCCTGACCGAGGCCGGACTGGTGGTGCAGCAGTACGGACGCCGCGCCTTCCTCGACGCGCAGACCCTGCAGGCCGATCTCCAGGGCTTGCTTAGCTTGGCGCACAGCAAAGTCAGGCTGGCCTGCACCGACGGCTTCGCGCGGGACTACATGCCTTACGCGATGGCGCTGTTCCAGCGCCGTTTTCCCGGCGTGAGCTTTTCGCTTGAAGTCTGCGCGCCTGCGATCGCCACACGCATGGTCCGCGAGGGCACGGTGGACCTGGCGCTGACGTTCGCCATCGCGGCCCAGGAAGGCATCGAAGTCGCCTATTCGGAAACCGCGCCGGTCTATGCCTATGTCGCGCGCAAGCATCCGCTGGCCGCGCTCAAGCGCGCCAGCCTGAAGGAGGTGGTGGCGTATCCGCTGGCGCTGCCCAGCGAGACCAACACCATCCGGCAACTGTTCGACCTGGCCTGCGGCGTGGAAGGGCTGCGCCCGCGCATATTGCTTAGCAGCAATTCGCTGAGCGCGCTGGTGGGCTACCAGACGTACGCGGACGCGGTGTACCTGACGGGTTCCCTGGCGGTGCGCAACAACCTGCGCGCGGAGCGGCGCGTGCTGGTGCCGATCGCCAGCCGCGCCATGCAGCAGCGCGCGCTGCAGGTGCAGACCATGGCGGGGCGCCACTTGCCGCCGGCAGTGCGCGCCTTCGTCGAATGGCTTGCCGAGGACATCGCCGGGCGGCGCCGCGCCGTGCAGGACCAGCCGGCACGCCGGCGCGCCGGCCAGGTTCAGGCATGAACCGCCGGCACGGGGCCAGTGCTTAACACGTCAGCAATCTTGTCGGCGAGTAACCGCACTTTGGATTTGCCGTGCCCGCTGCCTATGATGGAGAAACGTATCCGGAGCACCAAGCTGGCGGGTGCGTATCGTAGCCAGCGGCCATCGCGCCAAGGAGGGCGGACATGTCAAACCACACCTACAAACTGGTTGAGATCGTGGGCTCGTCGCCGGACGGCTGCGACGCGGCGATCCGTAGCGCCATCGACAAGGCGAGCGAGACCATCAAGCATATCGACTGGTTCGAAGTGGTTGAGACACGCGGGCACATCACGGACGGCAAGGTCGCGCACTTCCAGGTCACGCTGAAGATTGGGTTTCGCGTGAGCTGAGTTGCGCCGCATCGTCCGCGTGCCTATACAACTGGTTCAGCGCTGCGTCGGGCGCGTCGCGCAGGAAGGCGAGCATCTTCTCGATGAAGGGCGCATTGGCGGTGCGCGGCACTTGCCGCACCCAGCGGATGGCCTCGTGTTCCTGGCCGCATAGCGCCAGCGCGCGGGCGTAGTTGAACTGGCCGCGAAAATCGCCGCCTTCGGCCGCGCGGCGGTAGTAGTCCATTGCCACGGCCGCGTTGCGTTCCACTTCCCAGCCGTCCTCGTAGAAGCCGCCTACGATATTGAGCGACTTGGCGTGCCCCATATCGGCGGCCCGCAGATACCAGTCGAGCGCCTGCGGGCGGCTGGCGGCAATGCCGCGGCCCAGCACCAGCGCCGTTGCCAGGTTGTACATGCCCCAGTCGGAGCCGCGCTGCGCCGCGAGCGTGTACCACTGCGCTGCCGCGTGATCGTCCTGCAGCGTGCCCCAGGCGTTTTCGTAGCAGCGGCCAGTCATGTTTGAGGCCCCGGCATGACCGGCGTGTGCGGCGTACTTGAACCACACGAAGGCGCGGGCTGCGTCGCGCTCGACGCCGTGGCCTGCGAGAAACCACTRGCCGAGAATCATCTGCGCTTCGAGGTTGCCTTGCACGGCGGCGCCGCCCAGCCAGGGCAGCGCCAGGTGTGGCGGCTCGCGCAGCTTGTCGGCCAGGCCGTTGGCGCCAAGCTGGTCAAGCTCTCCGGGAGAGACGATGCGGAAGGGGAGTGTGGCCAGTGTGTCCAGTGTTTCCATACGGGGCGGAGAAAGTAAAAACGGCACACCGTGCCGCAAGGGTGGTGTGCCGTGTGCGGGCTGGCCGGTCTGCAAGACCGGCCGGCAGCGCAGGGTTTGCCGAGCGCTTGCCGCGGCTCAATAGCGCACGTTGAGGCTCAGGACGCCGGAGCGTCCGGGAGCGATCGATGCATAGTGGCTGGCGTAGGCCTGGTTGTAATAGACCTTGTCGGCCAGGTTGAACACATTGAGCTGCACCGCCACGTTCTTGTTGATGCGATACGAAGCCATCGCATCAAAGCGCCAGTACGAGGGCACCCATTTGTTGGTGGCTTCGCTGCCCCACACCTTGGAGACGTAGTACGCACCGCCGCCTACCGTGAGGTTGGGGATGATCTGATACGTGCTCCACACGCTGAAGCTGTCCGCCGGCGTGTTGGGGAAGGACTGGCCGTTGGTGGCGCCGAAGGCCGCACCCGAGCCGCCGTTGTTGCGCAGTTCGCTCTTCAGGTGCGTGTAGCCGCCGAACACGGCCCACTTGTCGGTGACGTTGCCCGAGAAGCCCAGTTCTACACCGTCCACGCGCTTGTTGTCGGCCATGGCGGCGGTGCCGTCCTGCTGCGTGATGCGCGCATTGGTGGTTTCCACGCGGAAGATCGCGGCCGTCAAAGCGAGGCGCTTGCGCAGCACGTCCCACTTGGTGCCGATTTCGAAGGCGCGGTTCTTTTCCGGGGCGAGCTGGTCGCCCCGGTTGCCGGCGCGGTCGGGCGCCAGTGCGTTGCCGTCACTGCCCTGGGCCAGGAAGGAGCCKGCAGGGGTCGACGAGGTGCCGTAGGAAACGTAGAAGCTCGCGTTGTCCACCGGCTTGTAGACCACGCCCAACTGGTAATTGAACAGGTTGTCGTCACGCGAGTACTCGGCGCGGGTGCCGTTGGCGGCGCGGGCGGCCTGGAACTCGGTGCTGTAGCGGTCAAAGCGCACGCCGGCATTGAGCAGCCACTGCTTGTTCAGCTCGATCGAGTCGAAGGCGTAGACCGAGCTGGTGTTGGTCTTCGAGTTGGTCGGGTTGTTCACGCGGCTGATGGCGCCCGCCCATGGGTCGTTGGGGTTCGGGTTGTACAGCGTGGTGCAGTTGTAGCCGCCGGCGGCGCCCGGGCCGCTCGGGCAGCGGTTGCTGCCGGTCGCCACGTTGTAGCTGTCGTTCTCGCTCTTCTCTTGCGCGAACTCCACGCCGAAGGCGTACTTGTGCTTGATCGTGCCGGTGGCGAACTCACCCGACAGGTCGGTCTGGTTGGCAATGGTATTGGCGGTGGCCACACGCGTATTGGTGCGGCGCCAGATCATGCCGTAGTACAGATTGCCCTGGCTGTCGTCCGGCTGGGTCCAGATGAAGTCCTGGCTGGTCTTGGCAATACGGGTCTGGTTGCGGAACTTGAGCGCTGGGCTGAAATCGTGCTCGAAGCGGATGGTGCCCATGTCGGCCTTATCCTTGCGGAAGTCGCGATCGGACAAGCCGTAATAGGTGTTGCGCGGCACGTTCACCGGCGAGCCGTCGCCGGCGACGCTCAGGCGCGGGCGGCCGTCGGTGCGGCGATTGAAGGTGGGGTTGTTGTACGGGATGCCGGTGTCGGGGATATCGTCCGACTGCATATGGTAGTAGGACAGCGTCAGGCGCGTGTCGGTACCCAGGCCGAAGGCCACGGAGGGTGCAAAGCCCCAGCGACTCTGGTGCGTGGTATCGCGCCCGGCGACGCCGGCATCGTGATACATGGCGTTCAGGCGGAAGGCCGCGTGGTCGGCGAACTTCCAGTTGCCGTCGACCGTGGCGCGCTTGTAGTCCGCATTGCCGACGCCAATGTTGCCTTCGGCGAAGCTGGTCAGCTTGGGCGCCTTGCTGACGATATTGATGCTGCCGCCGGCCGAGCCGCGGCCGTCGTAGGCGCCGGCCGGGCCCTTGGTGACCTCGACGGATTCGACGTTGAACAACTCGCGGCTTTGCGAGCCGATATCGCGGAAGCCATCCAGGAAGGTGCTGGCCTGCGCATCGTAGCCACGGATAAAGGGCCGGTCGCCAACCGGGTTGCCGCCTTCGCCGGCGCCGAAGGAGATGCCGGGTACCGTACGCAGCACATCGCTCAGGCTGGTCGAGCCGGTGCTCTGGATCACTTCCTGCGGAATAACGGTGATCGACTTGGGCGTATCGAGCAGGGCGGCGGGCGTCTTGATCGACGATGCGGTGTCCGCCTTGAAGCCGCTTTCGTTGGCGCCACTGACGGTTACCGCGGGCAATTCGACGGCAGCAACGGTCGTGCCGGCCGATTGGGCAGCTACCGGTGCAGCTGCGACCGCCATGCCAACGGCGCCCGAAAGGCGCGGTATGACGTTATGTTTCTTGTTCTTCCGGACGACAAAAGCGGTCTGCACGAATTTCCCCGATTGCTTGAATAATGTTGAGAATGAGAAGAATTATCATTTGTATTTCATATGTCAGTCAAGACATACATCCATCGTGTCTGTAGCGAAAACGTTACATTTTCGAATTCGCGGTACGGGAATAGATGCCGTGGCACGTGCGGCTCCCGCGTGCCACGACGAGGACCAACCTCGGCTCAGTACCGCAGGTTGACGTTGAAAACGGCGGCGCGCCCGGGCGCAATCGATGCGTAGTGCGCCGGGTAGGCCTGGTTGTAATAGACCTTGTCGGCGAGGTTCATCACGTTGAGCTGCAGCGTCACGTTTTTGTTGATCTGGTAGGCCGCCATGGCGTCAAAGCGCCAGTAGGACGGCACCCAGTTGTTGCGGGCCTCGCTGCCCCACACCTTGGAGACGTAGTAAGCGCCGCCGCCCACCGTGAGATTCGGGAGGAACCGGTAGGTGCTCCACAGGCTGAAGCTATCCGACGGCGTGTTGGGGAAGGAGTGGCCGTTGGATGCGCCGAAGGCCGCGCCGGATCCGCCGTTGTTGCGCAGTTCGCTCTTCAGGTGGGTGTAGCCGCCGAAGACAGCCCACTGGTCGGTCACGTTCCCGGAGAAGCCGAGCTCGATGCCGTCCACGCGCTTGTTGCCCGCCATGGCCGCGAGGCCGTCTTCCAGGATGATGCGCGCATTGGTGGTTTCCACGCGGAAGATGGCGGCCGTCAAGGCCAGGCGCTTGCGCAGCACGTCCCACTTGGTGCCGAGTTCGATGCTGCGGTTTTTTTCCGGAGACAACGCGGAGCCCGCGCTGGTCGGCGCGAGCCCGCTCGGCTCGCTGCCCTGGCCGACCACGGCGCCGGCTGGCGTGGACGAGGTGCCGTAGGACAAGTAGACACTGGCGTTTTCCACTGGCTTGTAGACCACGCCTACCTGATAGTTGAAGAGGTTGTCGTCACGCGTATGCGTGCTGCGCGGGCCGGCGCCGCCGTTGGCGCGGGCGGTCTGTACTTCGCCGCGGTAGCGGTCGAAGCGCAATCCCGCATTCAACATCCACTGCTTGCTGAGCTCGATCGAGTCGAAGACATAGACCGATGCGGTCGTGGCCGTGTGATTGGTCGGGTTGTAGTTGCGGGCGATCCGGCCGCTCCACGGGTCATGCGGGTCGGGGTTGTACAACGTGGTGCAGTTGTAGCCGCTGGCCGCGCCCGGGCCGCTTGGGCAGCGGCTGTTGCCCGTGGCGACCGTGTARCCGTCGTTCTCGCTTTTCTCGCGAGAGAATTCCACGCCGAACGCGTACTTGTGCTTGATGGCCCCGGTGAGGAACTCGCCCGACAGGTCGGTCTGGTTGGCCTGCGTAGTGGAGATGCCGTGGCGCTGGTTGGTCCGGCGCCAGACCATGTCGTAGTAGATGTTGCCATTGAAGCTGCCGTCCGGGCGCGTCCACAGGTAGTCC